>JAUIHU010000468.1 GCA_030432175.1 Verrucomicrobiia bacterium
GCGTGCCCTCCGTTCGCCTCGCGCGTGCCCTTCAGATAGATTTCGAGAACAAATAGGGCAAACGCTAAGAGTTTTTACCTTGAAAATTCGGAATCGATTCCGTAATTTCAAGGTGAAATGATTTTTCGTCAGATCACTCAAACCCTGTTGAAACGGCTAAATCAATCTCCAGCAGTGGCTCTTTTGGGTTCTCGCCAAGTAGGAAAAACCACATTGGCGCGCAGTTTGGAGCTGGATAAGCCGACTCATTATCTGGATCTCGAACGCCCGTCTGATCTGGCAAAATTGGCTGATCCTGAGCTCTACTTATCAGGTTTCGGCAAACAGCTGGTCATTATTGATGAAGTACAGCGATCTCCAGATTTGTTTCCCGTACTAAGAAGCCTGATAGATGAACGTCGCCAAGCTGGGGAAAAAACCGGACACTTTCTTTTGCTGGGTTCTGCTTCTCCTGATTTGTTACAGCAAAGTTCAGAAACGCTGGCGGGCAGAATCAGCTATCTGGAATTACCCCCGTTATGCCTTCCTGAACTTTCAGATACATCTGAAGCTCAAAATCTGCATTGGGAGCGCGGAGGTTACCCGGAAAGTTACTTGGCTACAGACCTCGAAACTTCAATGCAATGGCGTGAAGATTTCATCACCAGTTACGTAGAGCGATATCTTCCACAACAAGGCACAACAGCAGCGCCTGTTTTGCTGAGACGTTTTTGTACGATGCTCGCTCACCAACAGGGAGCTACCATCAATTTGAGTAAAATAGCTGGATCACTTGGGATCGATGGAAAAACGGCGCGACGATATTTGGATCTTCTGGAAGGTTTATACCTGGTCCGCGCACTATCTCCCTGGTCCAGCAATGTTGGAAAGCGATTGGTGAAATCTGCAAAGATATATTGGCGCGACAGTGGTATCCTTCACTCGCTCTTAGGTTTGCCATCCATGGAACAAATATTGGGACACCCAATTTGTGGAGCTTCCTGGGAAGGTTATTGCATCGAACAAATCCTCAATCAGGCGCCAAAAGGATTTGTTTCCAGTCATTATCGGACTCATGCCGGAGCGGAGATTGATTTGGTTCTCGAACAACCTGATGGAAAAATTCTGGCTGTGGAAATCAAACGAACTCTTTCCCCAAAACTCACACCGGGAATGGTGGAGAGCATGGAGACAATTGGAGCCAACCAAGGAGTGATTATCATTCCTGGTGGAGAAACTTTTCCAATCTCCAAAACGGTCAAAGCGATGAACTTGCGCTCTTTTCTGAAGATGTTGAATTCAATCTCACCGGAGAAGTTTTAAGAAGCTTAGAATGGCCCTGCATCAATTGAAGCAATTCGCTTGCTATATGAACAGCAGGCGAACTACTTATAACTAATCTGGAATCAGTTGGATTGCCAAGTGTTCCGCGACATTTTAATCTCTTTCATCAAGCGTTAGCGAAGGCTAATATTTACCTTAATAAGGAGGAATTGGATTTATGACAACAGACTTTTACGATGCTTTTGAAAGACACAAGGAGGACGCTGAAACATTATTCTCAATGTCACGTTGGGCAAACTCCGATCACTTATTCGGTATAGCGGCAGAATGTGGATTAAAGCGGTTGATGCTGGCTTTTGGAATGGGGTTGGATACATCAAGTAACGATATGCCACAATTGAAAGTCGATCGAGTTCACGCGAATAAAGTATGGGATCGCTACGAACACTACCGTGCCGGGTGTGGAGCGACCAGGTACATACTTTCATCTCCAAATCCATTTGGGGATTGGGATGCCTCCCAACGCTACTCAGCTCAGTCAAACTTCGATAAAGCTCGTGTGGAGCCACATAAAAAAGCCTGCAAAGAAATTGAAGTTATTTGTAAAAAAGCGCAACTGGACGGAATCATCTAATGAATACTTTTGATGATGTTTTGCCTAAAATTGAGGAAACGCTCCAGATTCATAAAGAGAGTCTTAGCGTAATGGGGGAGTTGATTATCAACCGCGATTTGAATGGCCGCGTGCGACTCCTTGCAAATACTTCAGCAGAAGGAAAGCTAGAGACACAAAAGCTTTCTACAGCCTTAAGCCTGGTTTTAGGTTCTCACGGTTTTTTACCCGACCAACTCTTTCTTTTTGAAAATAATACTGAGGATCTGAGGGAAGGCCTTCCCTGCTATCAGCCATTTGATGATTTCGATTCGGTTTGGGTCATTGATCGCCTGACAACTGAAACAGAATGGTCGAATGTTGCGCCTGTTTCCGGTGGTGTTCCAAGAGTTGTTTTTTATTCGATCAAGGGAGGTGTGGGGCGATCTACCGCGTCAGCCGTTGCTGCTTGGAGTCTGGCGCAGCAGGGGCGACGAGTCATGGTTCTTGATTTGGATTTAGAATCCCCTGGGCTTTCAAGCGCTCTACTTCCTGAAACTCGTCGTCCTTCTTTTGGTATCACCGATTGGCTTGTTGAGGATTTGGTGGATAATGGACATGTAGTTTTGGCGGATATGGTGGCAATTAGCGAAATGTCTCATGACGGAGAGATTCTCGTCGTGCCTGCTCATGGAAAAGACCCAGGCGAATACATCTCAAAGCTTGGACGAGTCTGGATGCCAAAATTGGCGCTCAATCACCAGCGTGAAACTTGGTCACAGCGATTGAATCGACTGTTAGAAAAATTAGAGGAACAGTGGAAACCGGAGATGATTCTCATTGATTCCAGAGCCGGTATTGATGAAGTTGCTTCTGCCTGTGTTACAGATATTGGGGCTACTATGATCTTTCTCTTTGCGCTTGAGGGTGACCAGACTTGGACTGGGTACAGGGTACTTTTTGAACATTGGAATCGAACCCGGTCTGCGCAAGAAATCAGGGACCGACTTCAGATTGTCGCTGGGATGGTTCCAATACAAAACACTGCATCTTACATGGAAGCCGTAACGGAAAAGTCTTGGAATCTATTCACTGAGCAACTTTACGACGCGATTCCAGAAGGAGTAGTTTCAGGAGATGCGTTTAATTTTGATCGACTAGATAAAAATGCACCGCATCACCCATTAGCTATACGGTGGAACTCCGGTTTGGCTGGTCTTTCTTCGCTTCATGAGGGATCCTCTTTATGGGACAAGAATATGATTCAGGCAATATTTGGAAATTTCTTGGCGGGCTTGAATCCTATTGATCCTTTATTGGAAGTCGACACCGCAAATGAGTAATCAATTAATTCGCAAAGCGATAATTGAGGCGATTCCTCCTCTGAATGCGAACTGGGGTGAAACACCTCGTCCCGCGCATATCTATTTGCCGTCTGGGCATGCCAAAGCCCTGCGATGGGAATCAAATCTTGTAGTAGGCGCTCGGGGAGTCGGGAAGTCATTTTGGACAGCGGCTCTGGAAGATAATCACACACGGGGAGTTATAGATTCTGAGATTGTTGGTCTGGCCAAAGTAAAGACATCTATTGGATATGGACTCGCTCCAAAAATGGATGACTACCCAGAGGAGAATACTTTTACGGAACTCCGTAGCAAGGGTTTCGACGCATTTGCTATTTGGCGTGGTGTTGTCATCAGGTGGGTTAAGCGAATTCTTGAAATACCAAATCAAGCTGAAAAATGGGAAAGTACGATTTCCTGGTGCCGTGACAACTCTGAAGAATTTGCCAGACTTGTCGAATCAGCTAATTCAAAACTCAAAGAAGCTGGAGAACGGGGGCTTCTTGTTTTCGATTCTCTCGATCGTACAAGTAATGACTGGTCGCAGATGGATGACAATTTGAAGGGACTGTTGCGGGTGACGCTGTGGTTAAAGTCTTTCAGTTCTCTTTCAGCTAAAGTATTCCTTCGAGATGATCAGTTCGACAGGTCTATTACAAATTTTCCTGATGCTTCGAAACTGTTGGCAACGAGAACTGATTTGATTTGGCTGCCTCATGATTTGCATGGTCTGCTCTGGCAACACCTTTGTAATGCCTCTGACGATCATGGTGAAATACTACGGGAGATATGGAAGTCGGTCGTCGGGCTCATGCCATCTGAAAGGAATGGCATCTGGCAACTGGGAGATAAAGGGAAACGGGAAGAGTCTTGCCAGCGGAAACTCTTTGAGAAGATCGCTGGCCCTTGGATGGGAAAAGATCGACGGAGGGGGGTTCCTTATGTTTGGACGGTGGGACACCTAAGCGACGGGAACAAAAGGACTTCACCAAGATCTTTCTTGGCAGCGCTTCAGGCCGCAGCTAAAGACAGTATGGAGAAATATCCCGACCATAATTATCCACTGCATTACGAAAGTATTAAGCGAGGAGTTCAGAACGCATCCCAAATTCGAATTGACGAAGTCGCCGAAGATTATCCAT
>JAUIHU010000469.1 GCA_030432175.1 Verrucomicrobiia bacterium
GACCGATTCCAAGAATCCGTCGCCTCCCCTGCCCGGTTTTCAGGAAACTCATCCGATGGTGTACAGTGGAATATATCCCATCAACACCGCCGACTACGAACACCTGAAAGCCAATCTGGCCAAACTCCAACTCAATGACGCCGCGTTTGCTTATCAACAGGAAACATCGGTGGCGCTCGGTTTTGGTTTTCGTTGTGGTTTCCTTGGGCTGTTGCACCTGGAAATCATTCAGGAACGATTGCGCCGCGAGTTCCAGATGGACATCATCGCGACTTATCCCAGCGTGGTGTACAATGTCAAGTTGACGAATGGGGAGTCCCTGGAAGTGGATAATCCATCATTCATGCCAGCGGTGAACAACATTGAGTCCATTGAAGAGCCAATGGTGAAAACGTTTGTCATTTGTCCGAATGAAAACATCGGTGATATCGTTGGCCTCATCGCAGAAAAACGTGGCATGCTTGAACACACGGAGACATTGGACTCTCTAAGGGTCATGCTCACATCAAGAGTTCCTTTGAATGAAATCCTGATCGATTTTCATGATCGAATTAAATCAATGACACGCGGATTTGGTTCCATGGACTATGAACATGATGGCTACGCGAAAGCCGACATGGTGAAGCTGGATATGATGGTCAATCGTGAGCCTGTAGACGCTTTTTCTTGCATTGTCCACCGCTCAAAAGCTGAGAGTCGGGGACGAGCGCTCGCGGCCAAGCTGCGGGAAGTGATTCCCAGACAACAATTCCAGGTTGCTATTCAAGCGGCCATTGGTGGTAAAATCGTGGCTCGCGAAACCATCTCAGCCTTACGCAAAGATGTGACCGCCAAATGTTACGGAGGTGACATTACACGGAAACGTAAATTGCTTGAGAAACAGAAGGAAGGGAAGAAACGAATGAAATCCATTGGAGCCGTGAACATCCCTCAGGAAGCCTTTATTAAAGTTCTGAAATCTTGATCCGCTGCCAAGTGTTTCAAAAACAAAACCTGAACCGATTCTAAAACTAGATTAATCGATTTGATGATTTTCCGCTGGTTCCTATCTTCAACGGTGCGCAACGCCGTCGAAATGAAAAAACATGTTCGCAAACTGGTGCGCGCACAATCAGATTTGTTAACTCCAGAGCGCAAAGAAAAGATACAGACTGCGATTAATAATCTGAGTGACGCTCTCAGAGAAGATAGCGACAAAGAAAAGATCGAGGCCGCTACTCAGGAATTACAAAATGTTGCATCCGAAAACCTGATCCCGTACCCAAGTCCTGGAATCCGGGAAAATATTGAGGTGTTTCTGGTGGCTGTTGCTGTAGCCATGGGTGTCCGCACCTTCTTTCTTCAACCTTTCAAAATTCCAACCGGGTCCATGCAGCCGACGCTTTATGGAATCACTCATGAAAGCTACCTGGATGAACCGGAAACTGAGTTTCCAGGTTTTTTCAAACAACGGTATCTCTCCTGGGTGAAAGGAATTTCTCATTACCATGTTCAGGCAAAAGAGAGCGGTGTATTAAATCAACTGGATGAAAAACCAGTTCAGGTGTTTCCTTTGATCAGCAAATACCGATTTCGCATCGGGGATTCCTGGCACACGGTTTGGTTTCCATCCGATGAAAATTTTGCTCAACGAGCTGGTCTGCGACCCGGAGAGTATTATGAAAAAGGGGAAGATGTGATCAAACTCAAGGTAAAGAGTGGTGATCACCTGTTCGTCGACCGGTTGATTTACAATTTCAGAAAGCCCAAACGCGGGGAGATCATCGTATTTGAGACCCAGGGAATTCCCAAACTCAAGCAAGATACATTTTATATCAAGCGTCTTGTTGGATTGGGAGAGGAAGAACTACAAATCGGAGATGATCAACATTTGCTCGTCAATGGTCGACGGCTTGACGCATCCGTTCCACACTTTGAAAACGTGTACACCTTTGACCGTGATTGGCGTCCGGAAAGTTATTTTGGACATGCCAACATGAAAGTGGTTCAGGACAATCGTGTGCGCACCAGTATGGATAATTTCAAATACTTTCCTAACGGTGAGCATGTCTTCAAAGTGCGAAAGGATCACTATGTTGTGCTTGGTGACAACACCCTGAACAGTTTTGATTCACGCGGCTGGGGAGATTTTCCGCAGGAAAAAGTTATTGGTAAATCCTTCTTTGTCTACTGGCCCATTTCCGATCGATTCGGTTGGTCTCACCGTTGATTGTGTGACCGGTAAATAGAAAAAGGGAATTCTATAATGCTTGAAAAAAAGAATTCCCAATTTTTTTTCAGATAATGGATTAACCTGTTTGTTTAAGAAAACCGGTCTGGTTTTCGTAAAAAAGTCGGATGTCGTCAATGCCATAACGTATCATCGCGATCCGTTCGATTCCAAAGCCAAAAGCCCAACCACTCCAAACCTCAGGATCATATCCAACCGTCTCGAAAACCTTGGGGTGAACCATACCGCAACCGGCGATTTCTAACCAGTCTTTCCCCATCTTCTTAACCAGCGGACTGGAGAAATCAATCTCGAAGCTAGGTTCGGTGTAGGAAAAGTAATGAGGCCGGAACCGTAACTTCACCTCTTTCCCCAGGATCTGTTTAAAGACAAACTCAACGGATCCCTTTAAGTCGCCAACGGTGATATTCTTATCAACACAGAGTCCCTCAATTTGATGGAAGGTCGGGTTGTGCGTGGCGTCAGGGCTGTCACGACGGTAGACACGTCCAGGAACAATGATCCGCACTGGGGGCTCTTGTTTTTCCATGACACGAATCTGTACCGAAGAAGTGTGCGTGCGCAATAGAGGAGCATCGGGTTGGTCGAGATAGAAAGTATCCTGTGAATCACGGGCTGGGTGGTCCGATGGAGTGTTGAGCGCATCAAAGCAATGGTATTCATCCTCGATCTCTGGACCATCAGCCACTGCAAAACCTATTTTTCGGAACGAAGCAACAATGTCGCGAGTGACTTGTGTTAACGGATGACTGTTGCCCAGCCACGAACGACGTCCTGGAGCTGTAAAATCGGTAGAATTTTTGGGGATCAGCGCCTCCAACTCAAGACTGGAACGGCGGGTTTCAAAGGCCTGCTCCAACTCTCGTTTGGCAATGTTCAGAGTTTTACCTGCCAAAGGCTTTTCTTCTTTGGAAAGAGAGCCGATCCCTTTCATCAATTGAGTAAAAGAACCTTTGGTTCCAAGAAACTGGATCCGTACTTCCTCAAGAGCTTCCAGTGATGAGGCGGATTCAATGGCTTGAACCGCCTGATTTTTAAGAGGATCTACCTGTTCAAAAAATGTGGACATATATTGCTTTCTATCCCGGTCCGAACCCGTCGATAGAACATCGACATTCAGACTCAAATTCTTTTAACAAACGTAGCCGTATCCTGATCGAATCGACAGAAAAAAAATGCGTATGGAAATAATTCCACACGCATTAAGAAAAATATTTTGAACTTCACATACAACCGTTAAAAAGCGGTTCTGATCTGTTCAGAATTTAAATGCAGCTTTGGCTTGGAGAGCAGATTGAGCTTTTTCCACCAGATTTTGGAAAGTTGCTGAATCCTGCGCTGCAATATCAGCCAGAACTTTACGATCCAAATCGATATTTGCGGCTTTGATCCCTTCCATGAAGCGACTGTAAGTCATTCCAGCGGCGCGAGCGGCAGCGTTGATTCTAACTTGCCACAGACGACGGAAGGTGCGTTTTTTGTTACGGCGATCGCGATATGCATAAACGCGTCCGTGATCGACTGCATCACTGGCGTAGCGATACAGTTTGGAGCGACGGCCACGATAACCGCTGGCCGCTTTGATCATCTTCTTCCGGCGATCTCTGGACGCCGGTCCATTCGTTACTCTCATATTTCCAGATTAAATTGAAAAAGACTGACTTCCAGCTGATCCACGCCCCTCTTGGCGCTTTAGATAGAAAGTCGTAAGTCTAAAAGTCTAATAGGGTTCCCGTTGGCTTTAGATCAAGCGTAAGGCAGGCTGAGCTTGATGCGTTGTTCATCGGAGCGATCCACCAGCTTTTGTTTGCCCAGCAGGCGACGACGTTTGGAGTTTTTACAACTCAACAAGTGACGCTTTCCAGAGCTGGAGCGTTTTATCTTGCCGTTAGCGGTGATTTTAAAGCGTTTGGCGACGGCCTTCCGTGTTTTCTGTTTACTCATTCCCTTATAATTGTTGTCAATTCCCAGTCGACCGCTTTGGATTCTTCACGGATCACCCGTATATTTCTGCCCCGTGCAAATGTAGCGCCGGAGGTCGATATCGGGCGGACTCCAAAGAGAGTCGTTAGTCGTAAATGACTTAAAAGCCAGGAATATATGGATGG
>JAUIHU010000470.1 GCA_030432175.1 Verrucomicrobiia bacterium
AAGACCAACGATTTGCTGAGAGAGCGGAAGCTTTAAGACAGGGTAATCTTGGAATCATGAGGGCATGGGCAATGTACTCTCCCGGCATGGCTTTCGCCGCTGCTCTTGGACTGGGGTTGGTTTTCTGGGTTGGAGGATCACAAGTCCTCGTCGGAGCGATGACTTTGGGAGCGCTGGTGAAGTTCATTCTATATCTCAACCTATTTTATGATCCGATAGCCCGTCTACACGGTTTAAATCAAATGGCGCAGGCGGCTCGTGCGGCTGGAGAACGTGTTTTCGATATCCTGGACGCCGAACCGGAGAGGGCAAAGGAACAGCGCCACAACTCTGAAAAACCTGCCCCGGTTTTGAAAACTCCGGTTCGCGGTGAGGTTCAGTATTTGGATGTCCAATTTCAATATGACCAGGACCGCAAGACGCTGAGTGACATTTCACTTCATGCCAAAGCGGGTGAGATGATCGCCTTGGTGGGACCAACAGGATCCGGCAAATCAACATTGGTGAACCTGTTGCCGGCATTTTATGAAATTCAACAGGGAAAAATCCTGGTGGATGGAGTGGATATTCGGGATGTGCCTCTGGACGAATTGCGAGATCACATCAGTATCGTCAGCCAGGAGCCGTTTTTATTTAATGGAACCGTCAGGGAAAATATCCAATACGGACGGCTGGACGCTGATGAGGACGACGTGATTGAGGCAGCCAAGGCGGCGAATTGTCACCACTTTATTGAAAAACTCCCAGATGGATATGATTCCTGGGTTGGAGAGCGAGGAGTAAAGCTAAGTGTTGGAGAAAAGCAACGCGTTAGTATTGCAAGAGCATTGCTGAAAAATTCACCAATTTTGATTTTGGATGAGGCAACAGCGAGTGTGGACACTGCGACCGAAAAATTGATTCAAGAGGCGCTGGAACGCCTGATGCAAAACAGAACCAGTTTCGTTATCGCTCATCGTTTGAGCACTATTCGCAATGCAAACCAAATTATCGCATTGAAAGCTGGTCAAATTGTTGAAAGGGGAACTCACGAGGAACTCATGTCTCAGGATGGTTTATACGCAAAATTAGCTCGGATTCAGAATGTGACATTCATTGAAGAAGCCTTTGAGCGAATGGAAGATCCGGTTGAGGCATGATTCGGGGAATTTCTGTTTGAGCCTGATATGGAATTGATTAGATTATCAATGTTTCAGAGAAAACTCTGAGCCAGGAATTTCAACCCTGCTGTAAATCATTTATGAGTGAAACTACAATTCAACCAGTTGAATCCAACATCGTTCAACTCACACGTCCTGCAGCCGAGCGCATTAGTGAGTTAATTGAAAAAAACGAGGAAAATCATGGAAAACTGTTCCGACTATTCATCGAGGAAGGCGGCTGCTCGGGGATTCAGTACGGCATGACTTTCGATGAGGAAAGAGATGGCGATATCAAACAGAATTTCTTTGGAACCGATGTATTGGTGGATTCATTCAGCGCCGAATACTTGAAGGGGTCTGTGGTCGATTTTAATGATGGATTGAATGAGAGCGGATTTAAAATTACCAACCCCAATGCCAAACAGAGCTGCGGGTGCGGTCGCTCTTTCGAGACTTAATTCCGTCAATCCTCCTGCCCACCACCGTTCATCATCGATGCGTCCAATTGACCTCGGCGAATCAGTTCGCTGAGGTCTCTTAATATTGTTTTCCGGGCAACTTTAAATTCCCTGGCCAATGCGGAAATATTCGGACGGTTCGGTTGATTCTGCTGAATACGCTGCATTAACTGTGTCTGACGACTCAACCGATCCGTCGATCTGGAAAAAATCTCCTGCGCATCCACCCGCTTTGACTTCTCCAGTGATTCAAATTGACGAATTATTTCTGCTTCGCCGCATTCCTTTAAAGCCACTTCAACCGTATTTTGTAAATCATCCAAATCCAGTGGCTTCATAATGCAGTAATGCGCTCTGCGAGGCCCCATTAACGCCTGCATCTGCTGGTGCGCTTCCAAAGCCCCTGAAATCACAATTACCGGAACATGCGGCAGTAAATCCTTGAATGTTGGAAGAAAATCCAGTCCCAGTTCTCCTTTCTCCAATACATGATCCAGGATAATCAGATCCGGAGCATGTTCTTTCAATAAATCTAATGCTTCTGAGCCGGATTTAGCCCGAATTAGTTCATAATCTTCCAGGGCCTCCTGATATATCTCAAACTGATAATCATCATCTTCAATGATCAACGCTTTTGCAATTTTGAACATAGGATCAGGAAATTTAAGTTGAATGGTAGATGCTTTATCAAAAATGAGACAAGAATTCGCCCTTGAATTGGCTTCCTTAAAACTCCAGAAAATGTCTGGAGCAACC
This sequence comes from Verrucomicrobiia bacterium, assembly GCA_030432175.1. Classification (GTDB taxonomy): domain Bacteria; phylum Verrucomicrobiota; class Verrucomicrobiia; order Limisphaerales; family JAUIHU01; genus JAUIHU01. The sequence continues at coordinate 2,357 of JAUIHU010000470.1, forward strand.
TCAGGAAGCCAAGGATTGTGTCAGAATTATTTATTCGCCCAGAAATCGATCACAAAAACGTCGGCGACGATAGGCCCCACCAGTTTACCAAATTCCTTGTGGTCTGGATGCACGAGATAATCATCTCTGTCTTTTTCACTTTTGAAAGAGAGAATAAATCCATGCGTGCAACCTTTATTGAGTCCTTCCGGGCTGTTGTTGGTTCCTGTCTCGAAAGAAGCGATTTGCGGGATTTTCTTTTTCAATCCACGAAAAGCCTGAACGAGTTCCTCGATCTGTTCTTTAGAAGCGCTTTCCTTAAATTTAAATGCAACGACGTGTCTTAACATTGGCTGTTTCTTCTTTTTGACTTTCTTTTCTTTGGAAGGTTTAGCTTCTTTTTCAGCGGCAGCTTGTTGTCCTGGTTTAGCATCTTTAGCTTCAGCGCTGAATCCAGTTCCTGAAATAAATGCCAACGCTGTGCAGGCAACAACCAGGCTAATTTTTTGGTAGAATAGAGTAATTTTCATGTGTGAATCGGGTTTAATGAAGGCTGAGAATAAACAGATCGATGCTTCTTGGGAATTAAAATGAACGTTGATCCTGCCCCGGTAAACAAAAAACCCGACAACGTTCAGATTGTCGGGTCACATGTAAGATATTGATTAAGAATCAATTAGAGCTCGTGATCAGCGATCGTGCATGTCGGATCAGTGGAAATGTCTGTCACAGCGTATGTTCCGCCTCCTGGGCAATCCAGACCATTATTGATTTCTTTAGCAATGTGCTTGGTGTTGTCTCCAGAAATGTCAGTCAGAGCAACTACATCTCCAGGAGAAGCTTTGGTTTCAAGCGCCCATTGTTCAATAGCGCCTTGAATTTGCTTCAGGTTTGCAATGCAAGCATTGGTTTGTGCGCTGGTGCGTGCTTTGACAAAGTTTGGAATAGCAATCGCTGCCAACAGTCCGATGATCGCAACAACGATCATGATTTCAACGAGTGTAAAACCTGATTTCTTGGCTTTGTTTTGTGTGAATGTCATGTATTTAGAATTATTTGAATTTTAACAACATGCGGCGTGAACATGACAACCAACTTCTATATTATTGCATTTCTTGTTCACTTATTGCTGATTGCCAACCACAATTAGAATTAATAGCACCCTCAGCGCCAAACTCAATAAAAAAACAGTTTTGTTTCAAAATAAAACATCCGGGCGCTATCAAAGTCCGGTGGCATCCTGGGAACGCTGAGCCCCGGCTTGGCGGTCCCAGGGCTCCACACTCTTTTAATCGCACCAAAAAGCCAGTTTGAGAACAGTTCGCTTCAAACTGGCTTTTGATTGCGCTAATGCCAGCGCTCCAGGATTGAATTTAAACCATTCTCCTTCAGGGGTTGGCCACTGCCCGAAAATAACGAGTCAGCGTTCCTGCTGCCACTGTGAAGGATCCTTCTCCCTGAGTATCCAATGTAAGCTCGCCTGCCACTTGCCAATCTCCATTAAGCGAATCCACGGCTTCGATTTGATAAGTAGCTGAAGGAGAACCACTCACCATCGATGCGAATCGATCCGTATTCGATGCGCCCTTCGTGTGGGTATCCCTGTTCATCGGAAAGTTGCAGATAGCAAGGGATGTCCAACTCGGACACTTTGTCTGCCTCCACAAAGTCGTCACCGGCCATTTCACGTTGCCGGCGTTCGAACTCTAAATGGGTGCTTTCGTCGACGTCCGCAATCGCTTTGATGGGGCTGTCGTTGACGACCGTCGTCAACACGGTCCCTCCTAGCGCCCCGCCGGTGACGTAGTTGCCTTCGTCGATCAGGTGCCGATCCACGCGACCGTCGATCGGCGACTTGATCTTCGTGTATTCGACGTCCAACGCGGTTCGAGCGGCATCAGCTTCGGCGGCGACCAATTGGGCTCGGGCGGTCTCGACCTTGGCTTGGTTCTCTTCGTATTCCTGCCGAGAAACGGCGTTGGATTCCATCAACTTCTT
>JAUIHU010000471.1 GCA_030432175.1 Verrucomicrobiia bacterium
TGGTTCAAAAAAACATTCCGTGTCATCCGAGCCTTCCGTGGTTTAAAAAAACATTCCGTGTCATCCGAGCCTTCCGTGGTTAAAAATAATTCCGTTCCATTCAAACCTAGACAAACCCCAAACTTTCCACTAATTTCGCGTTCCTTTTGCTAATTCCTTCCTGCAAAACCCAGCAGATTTCAGGGATTTACGATCCAGACAGATAGAAACAGAATGCTCAATTTTTTTACTCGCCGTCCGCAACAACTCAAAGACGAATTACTTTCCGGATTAACCGTAGCTTTAGCTCTCGTCCCTGAAGCCATAGCCTTTGCTTTTGTGGCAGGAGTCTCGCCCATCATAGGACTCTACTCCGCTTTCTTCATCGGACTCCTCTCCGCTTCTTTCGGCGGTCGCCCAGGAATGATCTCTGGAGCCACAGGAGCCATGGCTGTTGTGGTAGTCGGTCTCGTAGCCATTCATGGAGTGGAGTATTTATTCCCCGCCGTGATTCTATGCGGGATCATTCAGATCTGTGCCGGAGCGTTCAAGTTGGGTCAATTTATCCGAATGACACCCTACTCGGTTATGCTGGGATTCGTAAACGGTCTAGCAATCGTCATTTTTCTGGCTCAATTCGGTAGTTTCAAAACCGTCAGCGAAGCCGGAGCTTTAGTATTTCTTAGCGGTCCGGCGCTATACGTGATGTTGGGATTGGTTGGGTTGACGATGTTAATCATTTGGGGGTTGCCTAAATTAACCAAAGCATTGCCGGCATCACTCGCGGCGATCTTGTCTGTTACATTTATCTCAATCGGAATCAACAAATGGGCTCCGGAAGATTGGTCTGCTGGTCCAAGTGGCAATGCGCTTCTGACAGTTGGAGACATGCTGGAATCCAACAGCATCGCTAAAGCTGTGACGGATTTCAAAAACAGCGCTGAGACGGATCCAACTCCAGAAGAGATTCAGGAAATCATGACCTCCACTGCTGAAGAAAGCACAGGAATCAAAGCAGGGTTACCGATCCCTTTTTTCATGGATTCCCAATACGAAGCGCTACCGCCCATGAATCTCGAAACGCTCTGGATCGTTCTCCCGTTTTCTTTGACGTTGGCTGGAGTAGGATTGATTGAATCCCTGATGACGCTATCTCTGATAGATGAAATCACCGAAACGCGTGGACGTGGCAACCGGGAGTGTAAAGGGCAAGGCATCGCGAACATTATCTGCGGGATTTTTGGAGGCATGGGTGGTTGTGCGATGATTGGTCAATCCTTGATCAACGTAAACTCCGGAGGGCGCGGTCGCCTAAGTGGGATCATGGCGGCGGTTTGTTTGCTGCTCTTCGTACTCGTTCTGGCGCCCTGGATCGAAATGATCCCGATGGCTGCGCTCGTCGGAGTGATGTTCATGGTGGTGATCGGAACCTTTGAATGGGCCAGTCTGAAAATGTTCCGAAAGGTTCCATCCAGCGACATTATTGTCATGGTGGTTGTGGCTGGGTACACTGTCTTGATGCACGATCTCGCTACGGCGGTGATTCTAGGAGTCATTCTTTCCGCATTGAAGTTCGCCTGGCAACACGCGACTCACCTGTTCGCGGACATCAAGATCAATGAGCATGGCAGCAAAATTTATCAGCTTCACGGCCCGCTCTTTTTTGCGTCGGTTGCTTCCTTTAAAGAACTCTTTGATGCGAAGAATGATCCGGACGACGTCGTGATCGATTTTTATTACACCCGAGTCTACGATCAATCTGGACTGGAAGCGATAAATGGCTTGGCGGAAAAATATCGACGAGCTGGGAAGCGACTACACCTCACTCACCTGAGCCCGGAATGCAGGGATTTGCTGGACAAAGCCGGAGATCTCGTGGAAGTCAACCTTTCGGAAGATCCACAATACCACGTGGCCACGGACCGGTTGGGTTGATTTTGAAATGAGCTTCATCAGGAATTTGTATCCAACAAATTAGAGCGCTTGAAACTTGATGCGATCGGATCGTGGAGCTTTGACAATTCAGGCTCTGCGACGATTGTATCGTCCATGAATGAAGCGACCATTGTATCCGACAAAGCTGAAGAATATGCGCCGCCGTTATTGACTGATCAGTCCGAAAATCATCAAGATTTTTCATCCGAACACGCAAGGGCAAGGTTGTATCTTGGAATGTCTTCGGTTGGTTTCTGGACTCTGTTTTGCGGGCTGGGCTTGTTTTTCAACTGGGAACGCTGGTTCGCTATCGAAGCCTCTGGTAATGCCTGGTTGAGTGGTTTATTGACACTGGGATTCTTCTTTCTAATCCACGCAGTTCTTTCAGCTCCAATGGATTTCCTCGGAGGATACTGGATTCCTCGCCACTACCAGCGAGCATATCTCAGTCAGGCTGCTGGAAATGGATTTGGATCTTATTCAAATCGTTGGATTGCGTCGGTAGCGAAAGACTTTATGGCTCTTTCAGTTTTTGCATTCATCCTCCTCGTTGGAGCTAATTTGGGTGGTCCCTGGGTTATGGTTTTGATGGCCTCAGCGCTACTGATAACTGCTACCCTTTTGCAATCCAGATTTGTCAGATGCTGGAGTCAGATCAGGAAAACAGACTCCAAATCATCTTATTCAGACGTCGTTTTTATGAATGCAACTGATCCTGCATTCAGCGGCGGGATCACCGGCTTGCCTGGCGGAGAAACTATAATCGTTCCGGAACTTTGGAGAGAGAAACTCGGGGAAGATTCATTGGATCTAGCCATTCAAAGAAGAAAAGCAGCCATCCGGACTGGACTCCGAACCCAAGGATGGATCGTAGCCGCCCTGTGGAATCTAATCGGATTGACATTAGGAATTCTGTTTACCTCCTGGGATGGAACTACCGCTGCCGGAATGATCCGCGTTATATTCGTCTCCACTCTCTGGCAGTTTTTTGGGCTTCTGGTTTTGCCCACCATGAATCGTCGCGCCGTCCGGTCCTTGGAAAGAGAAATGAGACGATGTGGTTACGCTGACCAAGAATTATCGAAACTCAATTCCACTACTTCTGCATGGCAAGATGGAGAAATCAAGCGATCTCCCTGGATCGAAACCATCTTCCATCCACTCCCCAGCGTGGAGTCCAGAGACTCAGCAAACCAATCCCCTGAATCAAACTCCAAACCAACCGGAGCCTGGCACGTCGTTCGAACCATGCTCTACCTGTCCATTACGGTGGGAGGAATACTCCACCGCGCAGTCCACTGCAACATAGGCCGCCCCGACCTATGGATACTAGCTCCAGTGGATTAAGAAACAATCAGCTCCCTGCTGGGAACGCCGAGTGCCCGCCGGGAATGCCGAGCGCCCGCCGGGAACGCTGAGCCCCGCTGGGAACGCTGAGCCCCAGCTCGGCGAGTTGAGCCAGGCGCTGAAGTTCATTTCTTATCCCTCAAAATGCGATAGCCGATGAATTTCTCACGCAAAGACGCGAAGACGCAAAGTTTGTTGTGTGAATGAAATTGAACATCCAGTTGACACTGTGTTCAAGAACGGCGAATTTTTCCCCTAAATCCTGTTCACATCATTTTTAATTCTTAATTCCCAGGATTTAGTTCTAAGTTTCTTTCTGTTTATTGAACTGAAACTGAACCATGAAAATCTACTACACCACCGCCCTGCTTTCCCTGGTAAGCGCTGCCCACGCTGACGTCCTGCCAAAAGGCTACCTCGCGCACTACGCCGAAACCCCACCCGTCATCGACGGAAAAATCACCGACTGCAGCTGGGATCTCGCCCCATGGACCGACGACTTTCGGGACATTGAAGGCGAAGGCAAACCCATCCCTGAATTTCGAACCCACGCCAAGATGCTCTGGGACGAAACCTATTTCTACATCGCCGCCGAGTTAGAAGAACCTCACATCTGGGCCACCCTGAAAGAACACGACTCCGTCATCTTCTACGACAACGATTTTGAAGTCTTCATTGATCCCGACGGCGACACGCATGAGTACCTCGAGTTCGAAATGAACGCCTTGAACACCGGATGGGATTTGAAACTAGGAAAACCCTACCGTGAAGGCGGTCCTGCCATGAACTCATGGGAAATTCCCGGGCTCAAAACAGCCGTCCAAATCCAGGGGACTCTCAACGATCCGAGCGATACCGACACTGGCTGGACCCTGGAAATCGCCATCCCCTGGCAGGCCATGGCGCCCGAAGCCAACAACCAGATTCCACCTGCAGAAGGAGCCCAATGGCGAGTCAATTTCTCAAGAGTTGAATGGGAGATCCTGATCGAAGACGGAAAGTACAAAAAAGTCTCCAACAAACGCGAAGACAACTGGGTTTGGTCCCCGCA
>JAUIHU010000472.1 GCA_030432175.1 Verrucomicrobiia bacterium
AACACGGTTGAATATGAAGACATTGGTATTATTCTGCGGGTCACTCCTTTCATTACCAATGACGGGTTGGTGGAAATGATCGTTGCGCCTGAGATTTCAACTACCACGGATGAAACTGTTCCTATCTCGGCAGGAATTGAAGCTCCGGTGTTTGCGAAACGTTCAGCTGAAACTGTGGTTGTCACACCGGATTCACAAACGGTAGTGATTGGTGGATTGATGGAAAATAACAAAACGGAATCCATCAGAAAGGTTCCGATTCTCGGAGATATTCCACTCCTTGGCCTTCCATTCCGAAGAACCGTAACAGAGAACACAAAGACCGAGCTGATGATCTTTCTGACGCCTCATATTGTTCAACATCCATCGATGCTGAGTAAAATCACTGAGGATGAGAAAAAGAAAACAAAACTCTCCGGAGCAGCGTTTACGGAAGCAGATTTAAACCGGTTTCTTGAGCAAAACGAAAACACTCCTGAACCTGGTGAAGGTTTCAGAGAAGGAACCAAGGCTAACAAGGAGAAAGAGAAAAAACGCCGGTGGTTTTGGAACCGCAAGAAAGACTGACGGCTCCAAAAAACTTCAGTTGAAATTCAAAAAAAACAAACTCCGGCATGATTCATTGCCGGGTTTGTTTTTTTTATTAAACGGTGCGAAACTGGTCATTCAACTAACCAATATAAAATAGAGAAGGACTGAATTATGGCCCCAATGCACGAAGTTGATTATCAGATTTATGGCAATGACATGCAGTTCGTAGAAATCGAGCTGGACCCGCAAGAAGCGGTCGTTGCTGAAGCGGGTGGGATGATGTACATGGATGACTCGATTGAAATGGAGACCATCTTTGGGGATGGCTCGCATGAAAACAAGGGGTTCTTCGGATCACTGATGAGCGCCGGGAAACGACTCTTAACCGGCGAGTCACTGTTCATGACAGTATTTCAAAATCAGGGATATGACAAACGTAGCGTTGCCTTTGGAGCTCCTTATCCTGGTCAGATTTTGCCAATTCACCTGGCTGAAATTGGAGGAGAAATGTTGGCTCAGAAAGATTCATTCCTTTGCGCTGCGAAAGGAGTTAGCCTGGGGATAGCCTTTCAACGCAAAATGGGAGCCGGTTTGTTCGGTGGCGAAGGATTTATTTTGCAACGTCTGGAAGGTGACGGTTGGGCATTTTTGCATGCTGGTGGAGCGCTCGTTCATCGTGATCTGGCGCCAGGCGAAATGATCCGCGTCGATACCGGTTGTATTGTCGGATTTCAGCCTTCCGTGGACTATGACATTCAATATGTCGGAAAAATCAAATCCGCCCTCTTTGGGGGTGAAGGTTTATTCTTCGCTACACTTCGTGGACCGGGACGGGTCTACCTGCAGTCTCTGCCATTCAGTCGCCTGGCAGATCGAGTCATTGCTGCCAGTCCTAGAATGGGAGGCAAGCAGCAAGGGGAAGGATCAATTCTTGGTGGACTAGGGAACTTGATTGATGGAGACAACTAACAGTCCACAATCAATCCAGTTTTTTCGATATTCGAGAAGCCATACCGGAAAGAATCTCGGAATGGCTTTCCTGATTAATTCAATGACTCCGGAGCTTGCTTTACATCCACTTTAGGGTAGTTGGATTCCACTTCGGAATCATGCGTCCGAAGATTTCGGCGTTTTTTAACAGCTTTGATGGCTAGATCCATGAACTTCTGTTGACATTGAACTGACTTTTCTCCAGGCGCCGGACTGCAACGTTCGTAAGATCCACTCGAAGTCAGTTCGCGGGCTTTGACATTATCATTCAAACTGATCCCGATAACTTCCTCCAGCAACCGTTGCTGAAGCGCTCCATCCTCCACTGGAAAAACAACTTCAATTCGGCGGAAAAAATTTCTCGGCATCCAATCAGCGCTCCCAACATAAATCCTGGGCTGCAGCGCATTTGAAAAATAAAAAACTCGACTGTGCTCCAAATACCTTCCCACGATGCTGATCACTCGGATGTTATCACTGAGCCCCTTGACTCCTGGACGGAGACAGCAAATTCCTCGAACTATTAACTCGATTTTAACTCCTGCTTTGGATGCCTTATACAGCTCTTGAATGACTTTCTCATCCACCAATGCATTCATCTTTGCAATAATGTGCGCTGGCAATCCCTTGCGTGCATTTTCTGTTTCAATCTGAATTCTACGGACAATGGTATCATGCAAATCAAAAGGAGCAACGAGTAACTTCTTGGTTCCTCGGAACTGTGAAATTCCGGTCAGCAGATTGAATAAATCTGTCACATCATCCCCGATCTCCTGATGACAGGTCAGCATTCCGAGATCCGTGTAAAACCTTGCGGTGCCAGGGTTATAGTTCCCAGTCGCCATATGGACATATCTGCGAATCCCATCATCATCACGGCGCACCACCATCAGTAGTTTGCTGTGAATCTTATACCCGACCAGACCATACACCACATGCACTCCCGCATCAGCCATCCGCCTTGCCCAAAGAATATTGTTCGCCTCATCAAAACGCGCTTTTAATTCTACCACGGCGGTGACTTGCACTCCTTTCCTCGCTGCTCGCATCAATGCTCCAACGATGCGTGTGTCACCGCCAGTTCGGTAAAGTGTCTGTTTGATAGCAAGAGTCCTGGGATCATCCGCCGCGTCATTTAGAAAATCCACGACCGCATTGAACGATTCATAAGGATGATGTAGTAAGACATCGTTGTCGCGTATCACAGAAAAGATATCTTTCTTTCCTTTCAGTCGAGGAGAGGTAGGAGCGACGTAAGGAGGATCTCGCAATTCCGGGGAATGGTCTCCTTCATAAATCGCCATTAACCTGGCAGGATTCAGTGGACGGTCCACTTCATAGACATCCTCATTCTCCAACCCCATAGTATCCCGAAGCATTTCCCGAATGGCTGTTGGACAATCATGTTCCACCTCCAGCCTCACGGCGTCACCACGTCGACGGTTGTGTAACTCCTCTTCAACCGCGCGAAGCATGTTTTGCGCGTCATCCTCGTCAATATAGAGTTCACTGTTGCGTGTTACGCGGAACTGCCAAGCTCCCAGAGCGGTTGATCCCTGAAATAAATCCTCCAAATGCCGCTCAATAATCTCACCCAAGAAGACAAAATCCCTATGCCCACGACGACTTGGCAATTTTAACAACCTCGGCAGGTTCTGAGGAATTTGCAGGACGGCCAACCTCTCTTCAAATCCCTTGCCAGAAACAGGAGTCTTCAACTGAATGATCAGATTCAGCGCCTTGTTGTGAATGTGAGGAAACGGATGCGCTGGATCAATCCCGAGAGGAGTCAAAACCGGTCGGGCTTCGTTCCAGTAAAAATCATCCACAAATTTCATATCTGATTTGCCTAACTCGGAGACCTTATGAAAGTGGATCCCGTTCGCTTCCAGATTGGGACGGATCTGGTCCCGCCAGCACTTACGATGCAGGCTAAGCATCCCCCGTACTCGACGCCCCACATCCAGAAACGTCTCGGTTGCTGTGCGACCATCTGATGAGCGTTCCACAATATCGCTCTCGATCTGTTGTTTCAAACCGGCGACACGCACTTCGAAAAACTCATCCAGATTAGAGCTGAAGATGGTATAGAATTTCAGTCGCTCCAGCAAAGGGTTTGACTCGTCCAGAGCCTCCTCCAGCACACGGTAATTAAATTCCAGCCAGCTGAGTTCGCGATTGAAAAACTTGGATTCGTTTTTGGCTGTCATGGATTTTGATTAGTGGAAACTTTCTCCCATTCGAGTTGACTCTGCTTCAGTTGTTCGTGCATTTCCAAAGAGCAAACCAGGAACGCCATTTTGTCAGCGCTCTCAGCAATTTGCTTGGAAGTCGGCGCGCCGGCTCCATGCCCTGCCTGTGTTTCAATGCGAATCAAAACAGGAGCCTCACCTTCATGCGAAGCCTGCAATGCTGCTGCAAATTTAAAACTGTGTGCAGGAGCGACTCGATCATCTCTTTCAGCGGTCGTGATGAGTGTTGGCGGATAATGCGTTCCTTCAACTACACGATGGTATGGGGAGTAGGAGTAAAGCGCTTCAAATTCTTCGGGGTTCTGTGGCGAGCCATAATCAGATTCCCACGCCCAACCGATGGTGAACTGATTGAATCTCAGCATGTCCAGTACACCGACTCCTGGTAAAGCTGCGCCATATAAGTCGGGGCGTTGCGTTAGACAAGCGCCGACCAGTAGCCCACCATTACTACGACCGGAAATCGCCAACTTATCTGAATTGGTGTAGCCGTTCTCAATCAACCACTCCGCTGCAGCAATGAAATCATCAAAGA
>JAUIHU010000473.1 GCA_030432175.1 Verrucomicrobiia bacterium
GGTCTTTCGGGGTCAGTTTTTTTTGTTCGGTGGCGTTCATTGGTATTCGGTGGTGTCCAGTTGAGAAAACCTAATCGAAATAACCGAAACAAGCAAAATAATTGAAGGGATCGGCCTGTTTCTGTTCAACAATGTCTAAGAGAAATCTTTGACACCCCAAAAGACCAACTGCTCCCAAAGTATTTAAAAGACTGGTCCAAACCCCGGCCGGGATGTAATCAAAACTGATCGCTCAGTGGAGAGAGGTTACCCTATTTTCAGTGGAATCTTGGGTGTCAAATAAATCTGCCCAAAAAGGGCACGCGCAACCATTATCCATTATCCATTACCCATTGTTCCACCTGTTCTAATGACTCTGCCTCCAGAGCCAAATCCACCAGGCGATTCAAAGTGGGCAAATGAGATTTTTCCAACCGCCCCAATAACTCCGGGGACAATGATCCAAAACGACGTTCCAGTAACTTCACCAACGTCGAAAACACCCCTTTCTCCAAGCCCTGTTCTATACCTTTTTCTATACCTTTTTCTATGCCTTTTTCTAAGCCTTTTTCTAAGCCTTTTTCAAGGCCCTCTTCCATACCCTCACGAAATGCTTTTTCTTTCAATGGGATGGTTAAATCAATAGTCAGCTCGTCACTTGTCATAATAATTTCCTCAATGGTTTTGTAGTTTTCTAAATCTAACTCTGGCATTCTCGTTGGCAGATAATACTGGAGCAACCACTGCGTCATCGCTCCCTGCAAACTTGCCTCCCTCATTTCCATTAACCGTTCTTGCATCTTTCGGACCCACCAGATTGTCTCCTCAATCTTCTGACTCCTCTCGATCCGAAACAACAACCCGATCAAATTATTTTCAGGCGGCAATTCCGTTTCGTCAAGATGATGTATATCAATCAGGATCGGGCGCAGTTGCAGCTGCACCGGATCCAGTTCCGGGTACGCTGAGGTCCACAAATCGGACATCTGACAGGCAGACTTCCACGGGAGCAGTCCATGATACAAAATCACAGGTAAAGCCCTGGGCAACTCCGGAGCCGTCCACTTGCTTTCCCGATGCGCCTGCTCATAAAGCAAACTCAAATAACTCGCCATCCTCACCGGCATGATCGGATCCGGATTCGACTGGAGCTCCACTACCACCAAGGCCTTTTGACTCTCGGCAGAGATTGATCCCGATTCCCCTCCCGGATATTGATACAACCAGACCAGATCATTCTCTCTTCGCAACAGTCGTCGCTCTTCCACCAAAGAACCTGAGACCTTCTCCAGCAATGCTGCTTCTGACTTTGTTTTCTTCCATGGAAAACAAAGCCCCGAAGCCAACAACTCCCGGACCAGAGCCGGATTGGAAAAGATCAGTTTAAAACTTGCATCCTGATTTGGCATAACAAAATTTACAGCCCAGCAAAGAGCCATAGATGATTTATAAGTTGATAGAATGAATACTTCCTCCTTTAGGAATATGAAAACAACCTAGCGCTCTTTTGCCAAATCAACAAATCGACACATCTGCTCCCTGTTAAAACCGGATGCGATTCAAGGAGGGTGGCGTTAGCGAGGGTCCCCTGTTTTCAGTAGAAACTTGGGTGTCAAATAAATCTGCCACTCCTGCTCTTCAGTGTCCTCTTCAATGAGGCAACACGCGTAATTCGAAAGTGGTGGACAAATTTAGAGGTGGATGGCTAAAATTGAAGTTGTTATCGAAAGTTTTTCATAATCTGAGATTTTTTTAAGCGGGTAAAATGATTTGGCTAAAATTTTTTACCCGCTACTTTTATGACTTATAAGCTTTGAAATTAGGCTTTTTGGATTTTGGAACGGGCTCTGAATTTTGTTAACAGTCAACACGTTTCACCTTTTATGAAGAGATTAAACATTTTTCTATTATTCTATTTGCTAGGTATTGCATTTTGTTTTTCACAAGAGAATGTATTCTCAGGGCTCGTTGCTTTTTATGAATTTGAACTGAACGGAGCAGACTCAAGTCCTAACAGCTTTGATGGAACGCTTTACGGAAACCCTGAATTTATTGAAAGGTCTAATGAATGGGCTTTGTCGTTTGATGGGGTTGATGATTATTTTAGAGTAAATGAGAACTTTGAGCCCTTCACGGAGTTTACTTGGAGTTTTTGGCTCTATCTTACAGAGGCAGATTTTCAGCAACCGGCTGGAATGATTATTGCCACTCAAAAACCTCCAGCGGCTTGGCATCCGTTCGTAGAAATTGATCAGATTGATGATACTTTAAATTTTACTGCTGGAAATGGGGGGGCATCATTAGGGAAAACTGATTTCCCAATGAATGATTGGTTTATGCTGACGGTGATAAGGTATTATAATGGAGGTGTGGCAATGTTTGTAAATGATGAATTAAAAACGACTGGAGAATCTTCTCTAAGAGAACCCAATGATTACTTGATTATTGGCGGACAGGAACCAGTTGGCAAATTTGCGAAGTTTTTAATTGATGACGTGAGGTTGTATAATAGAGCTTTATCTAACACTGAAGTAGAGAGTTTGTACTTGGAATCTGTCAACGGAAGCAATGTAAGACGAGCAGCGAAGGTTTTGCCGACCGTCATCAACGGATTTTTGGTGGGCGCTGAAATACTGGATGGCGGTTACGGCTACGCAACACCCCCAACCATAACAATCACAGGGGGAGGAGGTAGTGGAGCTCAGGCGGTGGCGGTGGTCAGCTCGGGGCGAGTGACGGGGATCCAGGTTAGGAGTACCGGGCGTGGATATACGAGCGATCCGATCATTACTATTGCATCACCTCCGATTCCATTGGCTCGCGCCACAGCCGAAGCTGAGATCGTGAACGGGTTTGTCATCGGCGTCAACTTACTGGATTCAGGGTATGGCTACGCAGACCCGCCAGAGGTCACCCTTTTGGACAGTCAAGGCACAGGGGCGGAAGTGGTTTCCGTTGTTGAGGATGGTAGAGTTGTGGGTTTCGAAATTTTGAACACAGGGAGAGGTTATTCAGAAAACACTATCGTTCAAATCGCGCTCCCACCCTTTGCGCCAGAGATGTCAATACGCGTGAAAAGCATTGAACTCAACCTGCACTTAGTTGTTGGGAAGAGTTACGTGATCGAAGCTACCGATGATTTCATTTTATGGACCCCAGTCAGTGATCCGTTTGTGGCAGACAACGAGTTCATGGCGTTTGAATACGAAGTCGGTGTACATGGGAATTACTACCGGGTTGTGGAAACGCCTTAAGGCGCACTTCAATAGGAACGCGTTGCGGTTTTTCTCTTGGAAGACTTTGATTTCTTGTAAGTCAAAGTTTCAATCAAGGAGTCGTGAATGCCACTCGCTGTACGTTTGAAACAACGGTTCGAAAAGATGGAGAAGGAATGGCTTGCTGATATTTTTAAAATATTGTGCATATCTCGCGCTATGCTTGTGTTAGATCACAAGGAAACAGGTAAAAGATTCCACAAGAGCTGTGGAGTTGATTCGAATTAAATCCCAAGAAAATGAAAAAGTTCTGCTGACTGTCTGTGAATATCTCAATTAAATATTTCTTATCATGAACATTTTAAAACATTTATTGTCCTCTTTTTTCCTCATTCATGTCTCAGGGTTTGCTGGAAACTTCGATTTCATTTCTGATCGTGTCTACTATCAGGATTTTGAAGCTTCTTTTTTGAATTTTTCTCAAATACCAAGCTTTGATGAGTCATTTGGTTCTGCAGGTTCACTAGAAAATTCTAGCTCTCGGTTAGATATATCTAGCTTGAACCTTTATTCTGGAGATTTTACATTTTCAACGTGGATTCTCTGCAGAGAAAAAATTTCCACTTACAACTCTCCGATTGGCTTTTTTACAGGTGGACCTGGCACTTGGCAATTTCTTCTCGGTGAAGCTCCTGATTTGAACTTCAGTGTTGCTAAAAGAGGCGGAGAGATACAACGTATTGCACAGAAAATACTAGAGAAAGATAAATTCTATTTTTTGGCAGTCTCTTTGAAACACGACATAATTACCGTGCTCATAAATGGCGAGCTCGTTCTGTCAACACCTATCGATCCTGAATTTCAAAGTAATAATTTGTTGACTATTCTTGACTTAGGATCTGCTGCTTCCTACAGCTATTTTAATGGCGCTTTCGATAATTTTTCACTCTTTAACAGAGCTTTAACCAACACAGAATTAGAGGCTCTTTATCAATACGAATCGAATCCTTCCAGCTCAAGACTCAGGAGGGCCACAGCCGAAGCTGAGATCGTGAACGGGTTTGTTGTTGGCGTCAACTTACTCTATTCGGGTTATGGCTACAC
>JAUIHU010000474.1 GCA_030432175.1 Verrucomicrobiia bacterium
GACCACGACCAGAGCTTCCAAAAGAGTCCAGCCATCCTTGGCTCCAACGGTCCGAGTTCTGGAGTTATTAATTCTCTTCATAAATGTCCTTCTCTGCCTCCGGTGGACGCAAGCAATTGGATTCAATGAGTTTTTGGTTGAGATAAAGACGAGCAATATCCTTCCTGAAGTCAGGGAGTAAATTCCAACCACTAGGGTAACCAGCCAAGTTCTGCAGCTCTTGAGGATCGGCGCCCAAATTAAAAATGCCTTCCCAGCCAGTTTGCGCATGATAAATGTACTTCATCGGATAACGAACCGACACAAACCATCGCCCTCCATAAGGTTGGAACAAAATACAGGGCACGCTGTCCGAAGGGAGAAACTTAGTTGATTTCAAGTTCATAGGAATCACGCTGCCTTGAAACGGATGCGCTGGTTCGTAACCGATCCAATTGAGTATGGTTGGCGCCAGATCCATTTGTGTAATAGCTCTACCAGTGCGGCGCTCTCCTGGAATTCTGCCAGACCACCATATCATCAAAGGTGTCCTGAAAAATTCTTCATAGGCCCCGGACTCGGATCGATAGACGCCATGTTCGCCCATTGGAAATGAATGATCTCCGCAGATAATGACCAGGTTGTTTTCCAATTCATTACGTCGTTCCAGTTCCTCAAAAAACACCTGCAATCCATGATCCGCAAGAGCTATGGAGTTGGCATAGTGTTCTTCTATATTTTCAGGATTCTTGTATATGCGGCGTTCAGATTCAGGGCATTGATTGAATGGGGAATGACTGGAAATTGGCGCCATGAGAACCAGTTTCGCTTTGCGCTTCCCATCCTTCGCAACGCTTGACTGGTCCAAATGGCGAAAGGCTTTTTTGTAGAACATGTTATCCTGCAGCCCCCAACCCCAGTAACTCTCTTCTTCTTCCTCAAGAAGTGGCCAGTCCTGGCTGCCCGCAGCCAGGACATGGTTCACTCCCAGTTTCTCCATAAAGGATCCCGTATTCGCAAAATCCAGTTCTTTGTATGCCTGATAATAAAATGTTTCGTACCCTATTGTTTCCAATGCTTCCGGAAGTCCAAATAATCGCGTGTCAGAATATTCAGCAAGATATCCTTCAATGGCCGGGTACACAGATACTAAAGTAGCGGCCCATCCTTTGATCGTGAATGTTGAGTTGGCATAAAATGGGTCGATCAATAATCCTTCCTGGATCTTATGATTGAGAAACGGAGTGAAATGCTGCCCATGCTTATTGCTACTGAGCAGATAGTTTCTGTTAAATGATTCGACGAGAAGGATCCAAACATTTGGATTGCCCGTTGTTTGAGTTGGTTCAATCCTTGCATCACCAGTGAATTTTTGGGCAATATCAGGATTATTCGTCCAATAGGGGTATGAATCAGTATTATTAAATAAATACTTTCCACTAATCAATGCTCTGTCGCGTTGAACGCTCCTGATAAAAAGTTGAAATTCGTCAACAGTCGACCAAGGGGTCCAGGCAGCCAGTATATATACTATAATTAAAATGTACCCGCGTAGTTTATTGTAGCCCGAACTAAAACGACGACTGTCTTTACCTAAAAGACCAGAGGCTACTTCGAGGAAAAGCAGGCTGGCGCCCAACAAACCAATACACCACAGATCTGCTCTCTCGAAAGCCGACAGGGCGACTTGCCACGTCTCGGAACGTTCCATAAACCTCCAGTTATCTTGCAGTATTGGATAGCTCAATGGAACCTGCGCTCTAAAATGATATACCAGCAATGTTCCATAGGTCGCTATCACTCCACATCCTAATGATGAAGCCAAGAAAAGGTTCTTTGGTGATATCCAAACAATAGCAAAGGATAAGGCCAGTAATTGGATGATACCAACGAGAACAGACCAGAAAGTCCATTGCATCCACATTGATCCTGCAGCAAATCTGTCTGAATAGTGAACGGCTCCGGTGAATGTTCCCTGAATTGCAATCAGAATCCAGAACACAAGCGGGATTTTCCGGATCCACGCGAATCCAGCTTTCATTAAAAACCTCCTTTAACTTCTGTTGAAATGGTTGAGCGAGTGAAAATCACTCAGTCATTAGTCTTCTTGTTGGATTGGGTCTGCCGCTTCGACTTGCGCATCCAAATACTGTTTTTCTTTTATCAGAAACCATCCCCCGCCCAGGGTCAGGTATGCCAAAGCCGCATAAAGCAGAGAGTTCACTACTGCTGATGGCGCTTTCATCCAGTCTCCCAGAGAACCAAGACAACCGCACGAAGTTTCGCCCATCCAAAACATTCCCCCTCGGTAAACACCAAATAAAATTCCCAAAGTTGTCAGGAACAAAAATCGATGAATCCATGACCGTTCCAATATCAGGTACCCCACTCCTAAACATTCCAGCGTGCCTACCCAGAAAAAAACTGATCTGTTGGTGGCAGGAAACAATGCGTGTGCCTGATTTAAAAGCGCTTCATTGGCGAAAAAACTCGTCATGATTTTTGCTAGTCCGGTGAATAATAAAATCACCAAAGCGCCCCACAAATACTTCTCTCGCCTCTTGCTCATTGTCCTAACCTTGTTATTTCAAAACTTTCGTTTCTGATTTACTATTGATTGCACTATGTTTCTATGAAAAACTTAATCATCCGAGGCTTCCTGGATCTGGAGCGCAATGCCCAACTACTCCAAATCCAGGAAGTTTGTGTTCCTTACTCTGGCAGGGCGCCTGACGTTGCATCAGGCTTCACAAGGAGAAACATATGCCATATGCAATAAGAACCTGCCAGGTAAGAAATTCAAGATACGGTCGATCCCTGATTACTTCTGATAATCTGTAGAATCGGCGCTCGATCCGGAAGCTTTGTAGGCCGGACAGTAACTGTCGCCGCTCGGGACTGATGTCTCGGTTTCTCTAGATATTCTTTGTGGGGATGGCTGATAATCGTTTGGACATTTTTCGTACAGCCTCCTCCACTCACATGGTACTTTTGCTGTAATACATCTGGAGCTTCCTGTTGAGCCATTATACTTGCAAACAGGCATATTACCTATCTGGTCAACCTTAAATGCTACCAGCGCAAATGAAGGAACTGTGATCTTAACACCTTCATGTTCAACATTTTCGCCAAAGCACATCTTCATAGATCTGCCATTTGATTCAGCTGGACATGCAACAGAGCTAATGACTGCACATTTTCCTGGATATTTGCCGTCACCAATGCCGGCAAATTGTTGTACTGGGTTGAACAGCCCAATTGTCAGGGCTCCGATTAGACAAGCCTGCCCCCAGGCTGTTATTCTCTTTTTATTCACTTATACCTCCTTATTTTGTTTTTTAATGATTGGATGTTTAACCAGCCCTTTGCTCCCATCCAAAAAGCAAAGGGAAACTTATGATCTCACTTGTTTCGTTTCATTCTGAACCAAACCAACAAACTAAAACTACCTATCCCTGCCAACATGATTATCATGTAATTGCGCTTAGGCGGTTGGTATTGTTGGGGCTCGCTAACTGATACTCGACCATCTTCATCTATATTTAGTATCTTGTTATCCTTTCGATAAAAGAAGGTCCGCTTAACCAGATTTGTCAGAGAATGAAAATCGAAATACTCATCCCCCATGTTATTGTTTAAAACATCAAGATGGTGAACTTTGTAAATTCTTCTGGTCAGTTCACTTGCGCTTACATGGGATCTCGAATCAAAATATAATCTATAACTCGATGGAAACCTTTCGGGAAGATTCGTATTTGCTTCAAAGCTGTATTCAACAACTTCATCTAATGTATTGTGCTGGCTTTCAATATATCGGAATACAACTTTGTTTAACTTATTATCTTCATTCACCAGGACAGAGCCAAAAAGTTTTTTCCCATTCGCTGCGGTTCCACGGAACAGGCTGTAATCCCACGAGATATGACTGGGTTCAATGGGGTACACACCTAATTTAAGTGTGTCTAATGCATGATTATAGTCATATAAAGCAGACCAAAGTGAATGGTGGCTATTTGAATCGTAATTGTCACTAAGCTTTCCGAATTCAAGAATATTGTTTCTGGACTTTAATTTGATCAACTCAACATCATTGGTGTTCAATGTCAGCGATCCATTCGAATATTGCCAGAAAACACCATCAAACCATCCGTAAATGAATTCGTCTGGATTCAGTTTTTCGCTTACTTCTTCGGACGTAATCGGACCTAGAATTAAGCGGTCTAACCAATCTTCGCTTTCTGGCGATCTAGCCAACACGCCATTGGGTTGCCATCGAATATGATATCTATTTGTCACAACCTT
>JAUIHU010000475.1 GCA_030432175.1 Verrucomicrobiia bacterium
ACCCAATCCAATAAGGCGTTATGAGCCGTTGAATTCGCCACATAAATCACACCTAGAATAAAAACAAAAAACAAACCCGTCAGGGCATTGAGAATAAACTTCATGAATTGAATATTCTGATTTCAAAGTAGAATATCCTCAACCTCTCTGAGCGAGTTTAAATCCATAAGAACATCAGCAATCTGGTTAATTTTCGCGCTATCCGAAGTACTATCAAGTTTTACTTCTAAATCTGAGGGAATAGAGCCAAACTTTGCTTTTAGTAGCTCATATATCAATTTTTTCATCTTCAATTGAACCTCTTTGCGGCCTTCTTCTCGACCTTCTTCTCGACCTTCCTCTCGGCCTTGTTCGATGTATTGAATGGACCAGTCCAATGTGTTGTTTTTAATGCTCATAATGATTTGTTCTATGGTATGGAATTCAAAAAGCCGTATATCAGGCATTCTGCTCGGTAAAAAGGAATGAGTCAACCAGGAGACAACAGAATGGTGAAAATTGGATTCACCAATTGCTATCAGCCGTTGAGTCAATCTACGGAGCCATTCTATTGCTTCTTGAGGAGTTTCACTACGCTCAATGCGCATTAAAAGTCCTGCCAGATTATCTTCACCAGGAAGTTTAAATTCTGGCATGTGTAATTGGTCAATCAAAATGTACTCATAGTCATGATCTTCAAAGTGTTAAAAGAATTAAAATAATTCGATCCTCCTTGGAACGACAATTACACAATAATCATTTTTTTAGATATGACAAGCGATGGAATGAAAAATTGTACAAATTTCATTCACTCCATTTTATTTTTATTTTTATTTTTTCATTCCCTCTCTTTGCGTTTTGTGGTGCATAATCAAAACCTATGCAGCAAAAAACACGCCCCCAATTGATTTGGTTCCTGGCGACTCAGGTGTTCATCACTTTTATGGCTGTGGCAAATCCCAGAATTCCTGCTCTTGAGCGCGATCTGGAATTGTCCAACGCAATGGCAGGCCGTGTTCTAATCAATGAACTTGGTTGCGCTCACTGCCATGACTTTCCTCAGAACCCACTGGTCCTCTCGCCACAAGGACCCAATCTGGAGAAATCAGTTAACTTCGCACGCCCTGATTTTCTGATCTCCTTTATTCAAGATCCTCAGCAGCATTGGGAAGGAAGCAAAATGCCGGACATGCTGGGATCTCTCCCAACTCCTGAAAAACAAAAAACCGCTGAAGCGCTGGCTCATTATTTGATTCTCTCAACAGAGAAAAGTTTTCCGGAAGAACTGGACCCATCACAGGCTTCGAGCGATCGAGGTCAAAACCTTTACGAATCTATTGGCTGCGTTGCCTGCCACGGTCCACTGAAAAAAAATGGTTCTACTCCACAACTCCCAGCTAGTCTTCTACATGTCTCATCTAAGTATGAGCTGCACAATCTCGTGGCATTTCTGAAAAATCCGCTGGAAAATCGACCTTCTGCACGCATGCCAGACTTGCATTTGACTACCGCAGAAGCTCTGGACCTGGCAGCTTTTCTGATAAAAGGATCCACTAGTCATTCTGGAACCACTCAAAATACTTTCAAACTGAATCCGGATTTAGCTGAATTGGGAAAGAAAAAGTTCACTGAACTGGGCTGTGCTGCATGTCACCAGACTCCCGGATCAACAATTCGGGCGGTGATGCCATCCACGCCGGTGACTGATCTGAACGCCGGATGCCTTTCAGGTCAGTCCGGGCTTTGGCCAAATTATCATCTAAATGAACAGCAACGAAAACAGATCCAAGCCGCTGTCGAAAACACTGCAGAGGTATCCGAGACCGAACGGATTCACCAGGCCATGGCACAATTGAATTGTGTCGCATGCCACAAACGTCAGAATTTTGGCGGAATCACAGAAGCGCTCGACATATACTTCACCTCCACCGATCCCAATTTAGGTGATCAGGGGCGACTTCCTCCTAAATTGGACGGAGTGGGAGCCAAACTGAATGCGACCTGGCTGCGCAAGATTTTTGCTGAACACTCTCCTGCTCGTCCCTATATGAAGACTCGGATGCCTCGTTTCGGAGCTGAAGTGACGGATTCATTGATCCAGTCATTGAGCGCCAATGATACCATTGAGTCTCACCCGGAGGTCTCGTTTGAAAATCAAAATGAGGCCAAGCGACATGGAAGAGATCTGGCCGGAACCAGTGGGTTTGCTTGTGTCACTTGTCACACTTTTCAAGGAAAACAAACTGGAGCTATGGGAGCGGTGGATTTGACTCTAATGGGACAGCGTTTGAACAGAGACTGGTTTCACGCCTACATGCGCAGTCCGCAACGTTTCAGCCCGAACACCCTGATGCCTGCCTTCTGGGCTGCAGGAGAAAAATCGCCACTGGATATTCTGAAGAATTCCACCGACCAGCAAATTGAAGCGCTCTGGCTTTATCTGGATGAAGGATATGGCATGGGCGCGCCTCGCGGAGTTCGCCGAGAACCGATGCGTTTATTGGCAAAAAAAAACGAGGCGGTGATGCTGCGACGCAAATACCCGAATGTAGGAAAGCGCGGCATCGGTGTCGGTTATCCCAATCAGGTGAATCTGGTTTTCAACGCAGAACAAATGTGCCTGTCCCTGGTTTGGCCGGGTGAGTTTCTGGATCCAGCCGGTGTCTTCATGAGTCAGGGCCACGGTAACGCCAATCCGTTGTCTCGCCCCATCGTGATTCAAAATGTTCCAGAACTGGCTCAACTGTCAAACCTTGATGCCGAGTGGCCGAATATTGAAGGTCGACCGAAAACGCATCAGTTCCTCGGTTATAGCCTGGATGACAAACGTCGTCCCACATTTGAGTACACATTCAATGATATTCAAATCACGGATCGATTCCTCGATTTGGAATTGAATGGCAAACCGACTCTGAGACGAGAAATCACTGTGGGTTCTGTGCCGGAAGATCAGCAGATTTGGTTCCGAGTCGCATCAGGTTCTGACGTCGAATTGATAGCGCCGCATCAGATTCGATTTGGCAGCTCCCTGACCATCAAAACAGACAGTCACCACCAGGCAATCCTTTGGAAATCCAACGATCAAACCGAATGGCGTGTCCCAATCGAACCCGGATTAGAATCGCAAACATTGATTCTGGATTATCAATTCTAAATTAATTTCTACAGCACACATGAATAATAAATTACTGATACTGACTGCGCTGACTTTTTCCACAGTCTGGTGTGGCGCTGAAAAACTCGGATCCTTCTGGGGTACGGCTGAACGGGAACAGGAGTATTACGAAATCACAGACATCCCCGTACCAGAAGAGATCTATCTGGAAGCGGTGAGCTTTGAGGTTCTTCCAGATGAGCGCCTGGCAATCGGAACACGACGTGGAAATATCTGGATCGTTGAAGGCGCTTACAAAACACCACCTCAACCCAAGTACCATCAATTTGCTTCCGGACTGGACGAGATCACCAGCCTGTCCTGGCAGAATGGCAGTTTTGTTGTTACTCAACAAACCGAAGTCACTCGCATTACGGATACAAACAGCGACGGCAGGGCAGATCGTTTTCATACCCTGAGCGATGTCTGGGGATTTGATAATTACCACGAGTTTGCGTTTGGATCGGATCCAGACCCGAACGGAGACATCTGGGTCACGCTCTGCTTGTCCCGTTCTTATGAATCGCTGGTTCCCTTCCGAGGCTGGGCATTAAAAGTCACTCCTGAAGGAAAAACCATCCCCATCGCCAGCGGCATCCGAAGTCCTTGCGGCGTCGGTCCCAATGCTGAGGGTGTGATGTTTTATGCTGAGAGTCAGGGGCCGTGGAATGGATCCTGTTCTCTCAAACACCTGAAGCCAGGCGGATTCATGGGACATCCAGCCAGTTTCAACTGGTACGAACTCGCTCCTGAAATGGGATCCGTTCCTACTGTTCCCAACACTCCTTCGAGATTGGAAATTGAAAGAAAGCGTGTGCCTGAACTGGTGCCTTATGCTGTGGTTTTTCCTTATCGCAAAATGGGACAACAGCTTTCCGGGTTTATGGTGGATCCAACACAAGGCGCTTTTGGTCCATTTCAGGATCAGATTTTTATCGGCGACTACACATTGAGCATACTCATGCGCGTCACCACAGAAGAAGTGAACGGGGTTTGGCAAGGCGCCTGTTATCCGTTTCGTGAAGGATTTGACACCGGATTGCTGGCGATGCAGTTCACACCAGAAGGACAATTGATCGTCGGAGGATCCAATCGCGGATGGCCCGTGCGTGGTCCTAAGCCTTTTGCATTACAAAGAGTGGAA
>JAUIHU010000476.1 GCA_030432175.1 Verrucomicrobiia bacterium
ATCCGATTGGACCCAGGGCATAGAAGAATTGATGGATTCCCATTGATTCAAGATCAAATCAAAATTGGCCTCCAGATCAAAGCGAGGGTTAGCCAGCCATTGGATTTTTACCGATTCCTCTTCCAGATCACGATACACGGATAGCTCAGGGGCTTGAGGGAGTATCAGGGTGGGTAACATGTTGTTTAAGTAATTGTGTCGGGCGGTGATGTGGTTCATCAGTGAATTCACTGAGCCCGCTCCGATGCCTCCTTCGGCAGCAACCTCTTCAACCACCGGTTGCAGCGCTTCGGGTGAGAATTCGTTGTTGTTTAAATAGTAAAACAAACTGACAAACTCTTCCGGGTAAGCAATGAAGAAAGAATCTTTGATTCGATTCCACCAGCCGGACCGATTGCCAACATTTCCGTAACGGGACTCATTCACGCCTCGAAACGGATGGGCATTGGACTCACCAAAAGCTCCGCCCAGTGTATTGTCCATATCCCACGGCAACATCTGCCATTTCCCAGTTGTAGCGTCCCGGTACAGGAAATGATTTTGGAACATGTCATCAAAGGTGCCAACATAGTTGATGGCGCACATGTAACGGAGTGTTTTGTCGACATCGAACGTTTCTGCCAGAAATTCCCTTAATGCCGCTGGTCCTGCCGCTCGGGCTTCATGAAGGGCTTCAATCATTGGCTCAACAATGTCAGGGTCGCGATCCAGTTCGCTGTTTTTCCATCCGAGCGTTTTGCGATTGTAGGTGTATTCATAACGCTCACTCTCGGTGAAGCCGTTTCGGGATCCCTGGATTAATCTGGCATCTCCCCAACTCCATGGACCTTCATCACCGGTGTAACCTTGGGATTTGAACAGATCGCCCACTTCATCAAACCAGCGACGCACCAGATCGGTTCCCGGACGCTCAATCATGAATGCGTCTGAATTGAAATCACACCCGTTGATCATCAGGTTTCTCCAACCGGTTCTCGGCGCTGGAACACCTGCCTGTTCGAAGAAACGAAAAGAAATTCTCTGAGGCCAACCAGCCTGTTTTTGAAGGATTAATGTATCAATGCCCTGATAATTTCTATAGCTGGGAAATCGAATCCTCCAGCTTCGAACCTGTGCCTGACCTGCCACATGTGATGGGCAGGGAAAATTAATCCAGCCCGCATTATTGCGGTTCCAACGACTTCCTTGATGGCGAACGGTGACATCAATCACCTCTCCATCCCCAACAAAGACAGCCGGAACTTCATTGTTCCAGGTCGGATTGGGCGCATTTCCCGAAACCCGACCCGCGCTGGTATTGATAATGAGTCGTTCCCAATCCGAAGACCGAATGAAAAGTCTGACCGTTTCATAAGGTCCACTCTCAGTGACCGGTCCGACAAAATAAGCGCGCCATTCAAAAGCATCTCGCTGTGGCGATGGGTCCATCGGAATCCATTCATCTTCTACTTGTCGAGCAATACGGTACCGAACAATCGAGTCCTGAGCTTGCGCTGGCAATGTTGCGGTCCAAATAGTGTTTTCACCCTCTCTCTCTACCACTTCCAAAGGCAAAGAAAAAATGGTTTCCCTGTCCTGTTCCGGATCATCCACCCAATACTCAACTCTCAGTTGTGTTGCGGGTTCTCCATATCGGGTAATGACCTCCAGGATCGGAGTGTCTTGTGAGGTCGGCTGGTTTGGAAGAATTGCAGCCGAAATGACGGAAGGGATGTCGGCGCTGAGCGCTGTTTGTCCATTCTCTGCTTGTGGAGTAGGCTGATCGGGTTTGGAAGCCATCCAATCTTGAGGGCCTGAGTCTGCTGAGTACCGAACACGCTCCAGTGAGTTTCCTTTCAAGTCCTGAGACCCAAATCCATCCGCCAAAGAAGGCCAAGGCTGGTCATCATCATACTTCACCCAATCTTCAACGCGTCCGTCGGGTCGAAAAAGAAAGATCTCTCCACCTCCATCAGGCAGTTCATCCCAATATGGGCCCGCCAGTTTTTGCTGGGTTAGTTGGTATAAATCCCTGATTCGATCCGGATCATACCCCACAACGATATAATCCTGAGCGGCGATTTCAGCCCCTGGACCAAACAAATAGCTGACATCGCCACCAATCCCCCATCCCTCCAGGTTGATGATTTGATCAGTTCGATTCAAAATCTCGATAAATTCCAGAGTGCGATCGTCTTCATTTTCTGCGATCGGGCGGTAATGGATTTCATTGATCCAAAGCCCTACTTTCTGTGTCTCAGGACAATCCGTTTGGGAATTTTCTGTTCCGGGCGTCATTCCTGAAATGGGAGACGCCGACCAGTCGTTCGGATCACTCCATCGTGTTGAGGAACACACCCGCTCCAGAG
This sequence comes from Verrucomicrobiia bacterium, assembly GCA_030432175.1. Classification (GTDB taxonomy): domain Bacteria; phylum Verrucomicrobiota; class Verrucomicrobiia; order Limisphaerales; family JAUIHU01; genus JAUIHU01. The sequence goes on from JAUIHU010000476.1 coordinate 2,349, forward strand.
ACGATCCCAAGCCATCTGCAGTGACAGGCCACGGAGGCGTGTCGCGATAATCTACCCAATCCATAATGATGTCATCGGCGTTCAGCAAAGCTACTCTTTCGCCGCCGTTATCCAGGCTGCCACTGAAACTTCCGGACAACCAGTTGAGGGGGATCGAATAGAAATCAGCTGCAGCTTCAGCGTCATCAGCAACCACCAGGAACCCATTTGCAGCGATTTCCAGATCGTTGTCCAGCTCCTGACGGATACCTCGAAATCTCCAGTTACCGACACTGACTGGAAACGAGGTCATGTTTTTCAGTTCGACATATTCCAGTTCCTGACCCACCTGAGAGTGGTAGTGGATTTCATTAATCCGGATCGGACTGATTGGAGCTGCGATATTGATCGCGTCACGGGTTGGCTCTTCACTGAAGAACCAATCAGAAGAACCATCCGGAAATCTGGCGATTGAATGACTCAACAGTTGAGGTCCAAATCCATATGCTGCCACAACGAACTCTTGTCCCGGCTCTGTCAACAACACCATTTCCCCCAGAGAACTTAGTCCAAATCCAAATTCATCCGCAGAAAATGAAAGAAATCCTTTTGATGGAATGACACTTCCCTCTGGCAGAACAAATCGGTCCAATTGGTCGGGATCATCCGATAGCAAATAACCACTGACATTAAGGTCAGTCTCGGCAGGATTATAAAACTCCACCCAATCTGGCTCAGTATCGGGTCCGTTGGCGAAAATCTCATTGATCTGTATTTGGCGGACGAGTTGATTCTCTGATACATGCGCTTCCAAAATCGCCAACAGTTCGGGTCCCATGACAAAATCCGAGCTATTGTTGAGTGATCCATTATGACCCTGGATAGCAAGGAGATTGGTTCCGGGATTTAATAAAGATATGAAATCATTCAGAGCAATTGAGGTCTCCGGATAGTCGGAAGCGGAGTTAGCCAGTGTGTCAAATGCCGGCGGATTTCCATTCACGCCCACTGAAGCGACACGGTTTCCATTCAGGTAAACCACGAAACCGTCATCGTACTGCATCGTAAGAATGAGATCTGCTAATCGGCTCAGTTGGCTCGTGGTGATTTCAAATTCTATTCTGGCATACACGCTGGCGTATGATCCACGCATGTCGGGCAACTGTGTCCGAACCCGCAGCAGTTCGCTGGCTTCTGAACTATATCCATAGCCGGCCGGAGCTTGAATCCAATCCTGGCTCAGAACGAAATCCGGGCTGGTCCAGTCGATATTCCCACCGGATGGTTCGGATAAGCCTTTGAAATAATGCCCCATCGTACCTGGACCCAGCAGTGTAATCGGATCATTGGGAAGGGCTCCCGGATCATCCACTTCCCCTGGAGATCCAAATCGGAGGCGGCTTGGACGCCAATCCCTGGGGTCTTGTGGGTCTTTATTGTCGAGATGAAATGGAAAAACCAGTGAATGTCCTGCCCCATCCGCTTCAGCCGGCCAGTCTCCATGATCCCGGTATTCCAGTTCCAAAACAGTCGCTCCTGTCGCCGACTCCAGTCTTAACTGCTCTCCGGCATTGCTTAAGGCGCCGGTGTAGGGTCCAAAAACTCGCGTAATTCCTGAATCAGTCCACAGTGAAGGGTCTTTGGCCAGTAAAAGAAACTCACCTGGAGCGAGGGTGGTTGCATTGGGAAAAACAAAATCGATACCATCACTCCAAGTATAGCCGGATAAATCAACAACAGCAGAACCGGCATTCACCACTTCGAGGTACTCTCCGGGTTCACCGTTCGTTCCATTGTCGACATCTTCAGGCGTCTCGAGCTGAGTTGGCTCCCATGGGTGATACATGATTTCGGAAACCATCACACTGCCCTGAGCGTGGACGGAGCCAACCAAAACAGCGATCCATAGCCAAAGAAAAGGGCTATGGACGCCGATCGGAGAGGCCGCT
>JAUIHU010000477.1 GCA_030432175.1 Verrucomicrobiia bacterium
CCATCCAGATGAGTTTTACTGAAATAGACTCGGGAACATTCCGAATTGAATATCGGGGTGAACCGATCTGGTTAAATTCGGACCGCACGGTATTTATTCCAGGATTCAAAACATTACTGATGGCCGACCTGCATTTGGGGAAAACAGCAACTTTTCGATCCTCAGGCATTCCGGCTCCGATTCAAACTGACCAGGAAACATTAAGGCGCATGCTCCAGTCCGTGATGAAATGGGATCCAAAGCGGCTGGTTGTACTCGGAGATTTTTTACACTCCTTCCACGGCGCAACAGACGCCCTCAAGCAGGACCTGCTCGACTGGCGTGCCTCAGTTTCAGAATTGGAACTATGGATCGTTCGGGGAAACCATGACCGAAGAGTCGGCGACGATTTTTACAGAAGCTTTGCAGATTGGATAGGAAATGAGAAGGAGGACGCTCCATGGAGATATATTCATTCACCAGAGGATTCAAGTCAGCAAACAACAACGATTTCGAAAGGACTGGCAGGGTTTAGTCCTGGAATTTTTACCTTTTGCGGCCACCTTCATCCTGGAGTGAAGTTAAGAAACTCGAGAAATTTTGCAGGGGGAACCATTAGACTGCCGGCCTTTGCCATGAAGAAAGAGACACTTGTTTTGCCGGCCTTTGGGGAATTCACTGGTTCCAGTTCAGATACCTGTCGAGATTTTAAAAGACTCTATGCGGTGACTCCAGGACGTGTACTGGAAGTTCAACGATGAACCAGGCTAAGAGCCGCATTTACCTGGGACACTCTGTGAAAAACCATCTCACCCAGCGCCATCCATCACGAATTGGGTGAATCCGGCTGACAAAAGGCGCTCCGTGACTGTCCTTGTAAATTGTTTGGATGTCCACAAACTGAATCTCCAGACCGGCACAGGTCAGGCGGGCAATCAATTCGGATTCGATTTGAAAGTGGTTTTGTGTGCAAGGAAACCGACGCCATGCAGAAGCGTTTATAGCGCGGAATCCGCACTGAGTGTCCGGGAATAGTTTTCCATATTGTCTTGAAAGGAGCCAACTCATGAATTGATTGGTCCAGCGTCGAATTATCGGCATTCGGTCTGAATCCCACATGCGGTTCCCAACAATCATCGCCAACCCTGAATTATCATTGCACTCGGCTTCACGGATAGCTTTTAAAAATTTGAGCAAATCGCCTGGATCGTGTTGTCCGTCTCCATCCATCAAAATCACCCATTCTGTGTCTTTTTCACAAGCCCGATTCAAACCCTCTCGAATAGCAGCTCCTTTACCCATATTAGATTTCAATTGGATTAAATCACATCCAGCTTGAATGACCACTTGGGCGGTGTTGTCCGTGGAGCCATCATCCACGACCATTGGGGTGAAGCCGAGTCGGTTTATTTTTGCCAGCAAACGACCCAACCCAGCCTCTTCATTGTGGCACGGTAGAATGACTAAAGGAACTTTGTCAGGATGGCGTTCGGACTCCACAAATTTATCCGTGATTCAAAGGGTTACTGATATATTCGCTGGTACAATGACTTCACATTCACCTTTCCTCCAATGAAGTAGAATGTATTTTGAAGGCGGAATATACGTTGTGTTTCATTAAAGAATAATGTCTTAGTGGATTGGCAGAAATTAGGATCATATAGTTCGATCTCCCATTCTGCTTTGTTCGTGACTGAACGATTTAGAGCGATTGCTAATGTTGCGTGATTAATGTCCAGCTTTGGAAAGTTAATCAACCAGATTCCATGTGGAATGCCTTTCAATAGTGAACGCTCAATTGATCTGAAAACTCGCAGCTGACCCGCTCTGGAGACCGGAGCAACGATTCTGTGATTTCCAGGACGAAAATAAGTGGCCCAACCCGTCCCGAGGTGATTGCGAAAAATTGTTTCTCGCTCTGCGGTTGCAGTTCTGAGATCGGGATATCCAGGTATAATTAACCTTTCTTGTGAGGGGCGAATTGGTTTCCATGCCGGAATCTTTCTTACCTGGTGAATTAGGTGAATCAGAGTGTTGTCATCAGGCTCAGGCAGTTGATCATCAAACCGAGCAAATTTAAAAAACTGAACTGCTGATTCGGATAAAACAAAGCAGCGATGTGTGTATTTGCCGGTTTTGCAATGTCGAGCCAGTTCAGGTTGATCCAAGTCGGAGTTAAGATTATCTTTGTCGTACCTCCACACAGTTTCATTTGGAAAAGAGCAGGTATCTTTCTGCCAGTCAAAGGTTCGGTATTGTGAGATCTCCTTGCCTGGACACTTACTGGTTGATAAAGGAATAGTTTCAGTTTCCATACAGATGGAGGTACAAGTTCAAATCATTAGTTATCTTAATTCTGGTTTCCATTTACAATGAGCCGCTGACAAATACAAAAACAAAAGAACAGTTTGAGGATTTGAAGGGCGAAGCAGCATTCCGGGATGAATCCACCGAACGCAATAATCAAATCTAACAATTTGCGTGATTTCATCTCTGAAAATCAGCATAGTATGAGATATGAAAGTATTAAGCGTTCATGATGAGGATAGAAATGAATTCAGATTGCGGCGTTTCGCTGGTTTCACTTTGATCGAGCTGCTCGTAGTGATCGCTATCATAGCCATTCTGGCAGGAATGCTTTTACCAGCACTCTCCAAGGCAAAGGCGAAAGCGGAACAAACATACTGCCTGAATAACATGAGGCAGATCGGAGTGTCGGTGATGATGTATGGGATGGATGAGCAGGATCACTTTCCTCTTTGCAAAAACTGGGGGAAATCGTGGGGGGATTCATTCGCATTGAGGCGGGAGAATCTTTGGATGCCTGAATTGTTGGAGCCATATCTGGGACGCAACCAGGAAAAACCGCCACCCAGACAACGAGGTCCGGTTGTTCCTCCAAATCGAAACACATTCGTCTGCCCATCCGGGATTAAAACCGATGATCCGGCAGTGGGACGACTGGATGATTTTCTGGTGGCCAATGATCACGTCACTTATGTCTGGAACCACATTTATTTGACAGAGAATCGGCAATCCTATGAAACCGATAACCCGGTGAGTGGTCGGAAATCAAACCGTGTGAGGTCTGCCTCTGAAGCTGTGCTGGTTTGGGAAATGCCATATTGGAACGCGGAACACTCCCCGCACAGTGGAGGTTTGGACCTGGTATTTGCTGATGGGCATGCAGCCTGGGAAAGACGTAATCCCGAAGAATATGACTGGTGGGCGTACCATAGCCGTCGAGGATGGGAATAAGGGTATCGCTGGCGGCATCTTCAACTCGAATGCTTACAAGAAATCACTTGAATGAATGCTGCTGGACTCGCCTCCAGGATTTTTCTTCAAATATTAATCACCGGAATGGCGCTGATCTGTGACATAAAGCCGTAATCGTAGAAGGTAGACAACTCGAATCAGCCATCATTCTGCTGATTGATTTAAACCTTTATGCGATTGTTAAAAGATTCCAGCATAGATACTTACGGAATCGCCTGTAAATCAGGATCCGCCTCCTTCCCTGACGATTTCAGGGACTGGATTAGTGAAGATGGTCTGGCGCGTATGACGTTGACTGCTATCGAAAAAGCAGTAGACGAATCGCCAGAATTTCCGGATAGATTCCATGGGTTCCAATCAAAGGCCATTCTTTCCGCCCTGTGCTACTGCTACAGCGTAGGTATTTATGACTCTCACGAAATCCAGTTTCAAATACTGAACAACCGCGTTGTCGCTTACCTGGCTGCCAAATGGCGTCCGAGTGGACATGATTTGCGTCTTTTTCGGCGTGAGTACAAAAAAGTCATAGAATCAGGCTTGCGATGGCTTCTTCTGATTACTCTCTTATGGAAAGAAGTGCAGTCCCTGGGCATGCAGATGTCCTTTGATGACTTTTTCTCGCAATTGGAATTGGAAGGGGTGATGGATTGGAAACCGTTTCAATCTTTGAAGGAAGACAGTTACCAGCGAATTCTGGAGGCTGTAGCGGAAGACACCATGACCATGGATGAATAAGTCGATTCCAGCATGATTTATTCAATCCGGGATCGATCGTTATTTTGAATTTAGGCGCAGCTAATTTTTTGTCAAAATTCTTTGACTGACCCCCAAGGATTGCTAAAACTGCGATTCATGGAGAGCCAACCATCTGATTCATCAGTCAAAAAGAACATGCCAGATCCCGTCCCTCGGAGTGAACGTCCGAGGCCCTGGGCTCAGGTGAAGTATTATTCCTTCAGCCCAACGCTTTATCCAAACATGGTTGAGGAGGTGAGTTCTGACTGT
>JAUIHU010000002.1 GCA_030432175.1 Verrucomicrobiia bacterium
AAATTAATCGCTTTTTCGCTGCTTTATGCGCTTGTTCTTGGTGGGTTATGGTTCTATCAACACACCAACACCACAACAGCCATCAGGATCAAATACGCCATTTTTTCCTGGATTCCTCTTCTTGGATCCAGCCTGAAAGAACTGGCTTTGGCTAGATTAGCTTTGGCCCTGCATGCCTTGTATAATGCCGGAGTATCGGTTGGAAAGGCTTGGAAACTTGCTGCTGACGCCAGTTCTAATTCAAGAATAAAAGCTGAAGTCGATCAATGGATTCCACTGATCGAAGATGAAGGGATCTCTCCTGCCGAATTACTTGGATCTTCAAGGTATTTTCCAGCATTTTTTATTGCTTCCTACCAAACTGGAGAAACCAGCGGTAAACTGGACGATTCTTTAAAAAGAATTGAAATTAACTACTCAGAAAGTGGCATGTCCAAGCTGGCCATGTTTTCCCAATGGGTTCCGAGGTTGGTTTACTTTCTGATCGTGATCATTATCGCAATTCAAATCATTTCTTTTTATTCAGGCATGTTTCAACAAACAAATCAGTTCCTCGAATAAAAATTGAGTGTGCGTCTGATAGCAAAAGCATCAGGCTTCAATCTGAATCAAAATCAGTCATTAATTCAACAATTGGACGCACTTTAGCAACTTCATGTGTCCGAAACCAATGCGTACCACCAATTCCAGCAAGAGAAGCAAAGTAGGGCTCGGCAACTCTTACTTCCTCTCCAAAGTATTCAAAAGCATGAGGTAATGCATTACAGACAGGAAAACCCAGCTCATGCAGTCTATAGCTCTGTAAGAATGCTCTCATCTGATATTGAACTCTTGTTTTGCTATCCAACAGATTGCGGTAATAGAATCCCAGTCCAGGATCTAGCGCCAACTTCCTGGCTCCATATTTCAATGCCAAGTCAATTTTGTTCTCAAAAAACATTTTTAGACCTGAAACAGGATCTCTCAAATTCAGTCGTATTTGGTCAACTTCCCTGACATTAGATCCATCAACAAAACACAAAATCAGCGTCAAATCGTTGGACGCCGCGTATTCAAAGATTTCTTCCTGATCCTGATAACCTGTTAAATTTATAACATTTGCTCCGGCATTTCCACCAGCCTTGGCAACAGGCGCTCGATATGTTTCCAAAGAAATTACAGCTCCATGATTAACCAAGCCTTGAATCACCGGCAAAACGCGATCCAACTGCTTTTCTGCTGCAACCCGATCCGCTGAATTTAAAGAAGATTCAGCGCCGACATCCAAGACATCGGCGCCCTGAGCCAGCAAAACCTTACCTCTGGAGATGGCTGATTCGGCATTCAAACTCACGCTCTCGCGATACCATGAGTCTGGAGAAAGATTAATGACTCCCATAATGAGAGGATCACTCCCCCAATTAAACAAACGTTGACCAATTTGAAAAGGGGCTATCCCGTGATTTTGGTTGATTGGAGGAAACGCATTGAATGTACCTGCTAAATACTTCGCATTTAAAGTCATGCTAAATTTTAAAGGTGAACAGAGTAAAATTTAATGCTGCAAAAGTACCCTCATTCAATCGAGAAGCAATTGAGAACCAGAAAAATTTCAAACTCTCTACTTTAAGAATTCCCATTATTAAAATGTTAAAATTTTAACTTTTCTGAATGCCAAAAAACTGTAACTCATTGTCACTAAAAGTATATGTTAAATTATTAACATTTATTACGCTTACATTGTTATAAATAGTACTTCCGTTAATTTATTATTTAGATTGTATTTACACTTATGTCGTAACACAAAAAATACAAAATTATTAACAATTACATAAATCTCAATTTTGCAAATAGTTATACACCCGATAAACAATTGTTAAAAACTTTAACACACCAAATCAAAGTCCAAATATGTGGGTAATATTGCGGAAAAAAATAAGTAATGGATTCCCATTTTCGTTAAAATGATTAAATTATTGCTATTTTAAACATAGTTGATCTCAAAATGATGTTCTTTAATCTAAATTCCACCTTACACGTCAAACACATTCTTCATTTTTCCTGTTAGCGTTAAATATAATATATATTGTGCGAAACTTATTAGTCATTTTTTAGGTGGAAATAATAGTGAAAGAACGAAGAGAATCCTGGGTAGATTCTTTAGTAAATTGACGGCGAAGGCATATTCTTTGTGAATGTTAAATAATTAGCGCTAAAATTCGGTATTTAAATTTTCAAGAAATTATGAAAATTTCTCGATTTGTAGAAACAATGAATATTCGGTTTAAGAAGTTAAAAATTTAACATTCGCTTGATTGGAAATTCGAACTTCTGAAATCTCGGTCAGAAACAGATTTCGATTTTTAATGTGAAATTTCAGGTTTCTGTCACATTGGTCTGAGTGGAAATAAATGCGATTATTTTAGCAGTTAATTCAATAGCTGGAGCTATAGGCTATGCGTTGAGTTCTGTTTTTTTCAAAAAGGGTTTCCTTCAAGGCGCAGGAATGGCCAGGTCTTTTGCTTATGGAAATTGGATACTGGCTGCTATGTTTCTCCCACTTCTGGTTTGGACAGCGCCACAAACTGATTGGTCGAATGGTTGGCAGCCACTTTTATTAGGAGCTATCTTTCTATTAGGAAATCTGCTGACTTTTATTGCTCTTCGATGGGGCGAGGTTTCACTGGTCGGGCCAATTCTTGGCGGAAAAGTGGTTTTTGTAGCGCTCTGGTCCTGGGGATTCGGGATTACTTCGGATGAAGGACCTGATTGGATCGCTGTCAGCGCCACGGCGATTGCTGTGTTTTGTTTGGGAATCACAGACGTTCGAAAAAAGGGATCAATTCCCCTGACCACAATCCTGACTCTCGCCAGCGCTAATTTCTTCGCTCTTTGTGATGTCTTAATTCAGCTTTGGGCAAAAGACTTCGGACCTGTTGCGTTTTCTTCGACAATGTTCCTTGTTGTTGGCCTGTTATCATTTGCCTTTGTAGGACTGCGAAGGAATCCAGATAAACCGACTCCCAAACCGGCCTTGAAATGGATGATTGCCGGTGGAGTGGCTACTGGAGTTCAGGCGATGTTAATCACTCTGACGATTGGATTTATGGGGAAGGCTACCGAAATTAATGTGCTATATGCAACCAGGGGACTTTGGGCGATGATATTGGTGGTAATGATAGGACCAATGATCGGTCTTAAACCGGAAGGGTCGAGAATGAAATATGGGTGGGCGCTTCGCATTACAGGCGCCATTCTGCTATTTGGCGCATCGCTGAAAGTAATCTTATCCTGACGAATCTGACAAAAAACGCCCTAAACCAGATGGTTTAGGGCGTTTTCAACTAGAAGTTGAATTTCTGAGAGCTGCTGCTGCTAGTCAACTCTCAGTGTATGTTGATCAAGTTACTTACTTGACACTGCGATAGAACATCATCATTGCGTCACCAGCTGGTGTATATGGGCTGGTAGCTCCATCAACTGGAGCAAATGTTCCATCAACAGTCATCGCAGCTTCAAGAGTACCAGTGTATTCAATAGTGATTACACCGTCGGCTTCTGTCAGCGAGATGGTTGGCGGATCTTCATCCAATTCCAGAACCAGTTTAGCTGTGTCACTATTGACAGAAACACCTGGTACTGATGCCACAACTCGGAACGTAGCATCCAAGTCAGCGAATTCAGGGTAGATTAGGTAAGATGCGCCTGTTGCTCCAGGAATATCTGTCCAACCCTCGCCGTCATCCCGTTGCCACTGATAGAAGAATGGCACAGCAGCTCCATGTTGTGTTGCAACAGCTTCTGCCATAAATGTGGATGGTGTAGGAACACTGCCCAAAACCAGTTGTTCACTGACAACGCTCTTGACTTCCCAGTTCGGATAAGACCCGGTAGCGCAATCATCCCAACCGCCTAGGAAAGCCAATGCGATAGAATCGCCAGCTTCAAATGTTCCCAAGGTAGCTGTGGATGTAATGTACGCTCCATCTGCATAACCTTCAGTTTCACCATTGAAACCAAACAATCCGTTCAGGATGCCGCTTCCAATAATTGTACCTTCATCAGAATAGCCATTCTGGGTGAATGCTTCGGCTGGCACCTCTTCGAATGGTCCACCATTTACACTAATGCGCACTTGCCCTGCATCCCAGAGCCCTGCTTCAAAAGAGTATCGATGGTCAAAGCTGACTTCAACTTCACCAGACTCAGCAACCAGAAGTCCGCGTCGAATCAGGTACGACCAATATGGGCCACCACAATCATCCACAGATCCGTCTGCAAACCAAACCCCGTTCTCATAAGCCCAAGGGAATGGAACTGGACCTTCAGTTTCTACGGTGAATCCGCCATCGTCAGTTCCAAAGTCAACATCCATAGGGTCTAAGCTGTAGAAAGTAACACTTTCAATCGCCCAGTTTGGAGCGCCGGTAACAGTGCCTTCATCCCATGCTCCCAGGAATCTGACTTGTACAGTGTCGCCAGCTGCAACTTGTCCAAGAACTCCAGTTGAGTTGATGTTTACTCCTTCAGAATATCCAGCGGAAGTTCCGTTAAAGCCGTTTTGGTCTTTCAGTACACCATTTCCGATGATTGCTCCGGTGGCGTAACCATTTTGGATCATTGCGCTGGCTTCTACAGCAACGAAGTCTCCGCCATTGATGCTCACCTGAACTTGACCAGCATCCCATAAGGATCCTTCAAAGTTGTATCTGTGGCTGAAACTAACAGTAACTCCGCCTGCCGAAGGAACAGTAACTTCAGGAGTGACGAGGGATGAATTGAATGGTGTGCCGGTAGCTCCACCTGCAACTGTCCATGCTCCCAGACCAGCGTCATATTCCCATGGTCCTGTTGGAGGAGGATCTGAATTTACGACTGTGAACCCGCCATCTCCTTCAGAAAGATCGAAAGATGTAATTTCCTCACCAGGTGAAGCAATCACTGCTAATTGATCCTCAGGTTGCATTGTAAACTCGATTGAAGCGTCGATATCAAAACGAGTTTCCAACTCATCTCCGCTAATTGGCGAAAGATCAGCAGCAGCAGTTAAATCATCAGACAAACGGTATGCGACTTGGAGGAAATCACCACCACCAGCTTCTTTAACAATTGCTTCGATGTAATAACGTTCTCCGGCCTGCAATTCGTATGACAAGCTAGTCTGAGCAGCTCCAGGCTCCAAGAATGCATTACAACATCCGGTTTCTTCAGCTATTGGCAAAGCTCCAGTCAAAGCGCTGACTTCTTCTGGTCCGTCAGGGTTGAACCACAGCGCTGAAGCATCATCACTTCGAATGAAGAATGTGTAAAATCCAGTAACTTCTGGAACAAACCATCCACGAACCCGTGCGCCATAGTTCTCTCCATATCCATTTGGTGTATCGAAAGAATCCAAGAATTGAACATCATCCGGACTGTTAGGGAATTTAGCGTTGCCAGTCAGGTTAGCGACGGGAGTTCCCCCAATGTTGGTGAATGCCTCGAAAAGGAGTCCGCCCGGAATGCTGTCCCAAGCAACAAATGTGTCTGTGGCATCCACTGTAGCATTTCCAGCAGCAGCTATGTCAGTGACTCCATTGACAACAACGGTGTAGGTTTCACCAGGGTTTTGTGCGCTGGTGTCCAAAGTAACCACCATTCCAGACGGATCCAGAGTAGCTCCTGTGACTGTCAAGCCTTCAATTGAATAGTTTGATGCTGTTTCAGCAGAAGCTGTTTCAACCATTTCATCAAACTCAACAGAGACTTGATTTAATCCGTAAGATCCTTTTGTGTGAAGGATCATAGGAGCCAAGTCATCAGTAGTCACAGACAAAGTCACATCATCGGATTCTACAGCAGAGAAAGCTCCATCAATGTTGTAAGCCATAACTTTGAATGTAGCTCCATCATCTGAAATCCCCAGCGGTCCAAATGTGTAGCTGGCTCCGGTAGCTCCCAAGATGGCTTCTCCATCACGATACCATTGATAAGTAATTACAGAGGCATCACCAGTAGAATCAACTCCAACAGAGAAAGTAGCATTAAGCAACTCATCCAGTGTTTGGCTGACTGGTTGAGTAGAAATGCTCAGCTCTCCGGACAATGGCATGGCTAAATCAGCAGGATTTCCAGAATTAGCCAATTCGGCAACTTCTTCAGGTGTCAGACCTACACTGAAAACAGAAAAATCATCAATAATTCCAGCTACGCTGTTTCCACCATTTTGAGCTGAACCGATTGTCATTTCGGTGAAGTCAGAAGGAAATGGAGCAGTGCTTGAACCATCAATGAATATTTCGCCATCAATCCATATTTGTTTGGAGTCTCCGTTCTTAATGAATGCAAAATGATGCCAATCCATGAAAAAGTCTGGATAGACTGATCCAAATGTACTGATATTTGCATTCACCCGCTGAGTTGCTGCATCGCAACATCCAGCAGTGTCGAAATAAACCACATTCCCACCCCATGGTACGTGAGCTTGGTTTCCTCTAGCTGTGCCATTCACACTAGGAGCTACCATCCAATATGCAGAAGAACTGACAGGGCTGGCATCCCCGTTGACGTTTTTCAACCAGAATGAGACTGTCATCTGATTGCTGGAACCAGAAGCATTCAGAAAACTTGCATCTTGAACATAAACGCTTTCACTTGATTGACCTACGCCGAAGTCCATGCCTGTATCACCAGGAGCGCCAGTGAATCCGCCAGCGTCCGGTGTGTAAAAAGCTCCGTTGATCTGCCCAACATGCCCAGCCGCCGAATCAACGGCAACCGTAGCATCTTCGGAATCATTGAAATCCCAATAAGCCAGCATGGTTTGAGCTAATACAACCGTGACTGTCGATCCCGCAGGAACACTGTTTGGAGATGCCGCCAAATCAGTCACTCCTGTGACAGTTAATGTCATCGGATCGGTGTTGTATTCAGATACACTCAGAAGGACAGTATTGTCACTGAGCATCGAAGCGCCTTGAATCGTTACGTCTTGTCCAGAAATGGAGTAGTTACTGACGTCAGTCGCGCTGCCTTCTTCAACAGACTCACTGAACGTAACAATAATGCCAGCCGGCATTCCTGATCCTCGAGCTGAAAGAACAGTTGGAGCAACAGTATCTGGAAGAACTGTCAAGGTTGCAGAACTGGAAATCGAACCCAGGCTGTTTGAGATAGTTACAGCAACCGTAGCGCCGTCCATCGATAATGGAGTTTTCTCCACCATGATGTAACTCAACGGGTTATCCACTTCTTCACCATTAACTGTCCATTCAAATGTCATAGGCATGGTGCCGATCACGTCCAGGTCCATAATCGCATCCAAACCTTCGGTTGTGGTCACATTGACCAGCTGACCCAGATTTCCATTGTTGGAAAAAGAATTGAACTGTGGAGCAGATGTTCCGGTACGGGCTGGAACGCCACTTACAGAATCACCTGGATCTTCAAAAAACTGGATCAAGTGACGCGCAGGAATAATTTCCTGGGTACCGTCCGGTTTCATCCAACCGACTTGCATATACGCTCCACCACCACCTTCGACTTGATAAGCCTCAATATAATGGAAAGAACCACGAGTCAGTCCGGTGAGCGTGCCAGAACGTTCGTCCAGGCGCGCTGCGTCGAAAAGTGGCGCACAGCAAGCAGTCTCAATCCCGATCAACTCTGCATTTGCAGGATCCAGGTCTGGGCTGACCCAAACTTCACCAGCGTCATCACTGGAAATGTAGAAAGTATAGTCCCCATCCTCGGGAATTTGGACGTAACCACGGGTAAAAGTTCCGTAATTATCGCTGGAATTATCTTTACCCTGGAATCCGAAAACGTCATTTCCGTTTGGATCTGCAGTGTAATCATCTAATTCTTCCCGATAATTCGGAAAATCCGGGAAGTTTGGCGACGCGCGAAGCTCGTCAACGCTCGCCCCGGTAATATTCGCGTCATCATAAAACAGACGCGTTATTGATCCGCCATATACGGATCCCGCCAACGTGGATGTCAATATCCCCGCTGCGAGTAACTTTGATATGTGCTTATTTTTCATAGCGCTTGCAGGTAATTTGCCTTGGATTGAGCGCTTGGAACAATAATTTGCATTGCGGTTCCGCGCCTTCACCAAGGAACGGATAGTTAAATTGTTATGGGCTATCCACAATCATTACAACCCAAAGGCGAAAGAGAAACAAACAAAAAACGATCTCAATTAAGCGCTTAAGGCAACCGTCATAGCTTCAAGACAAAAGCATTGAAATTTGACTTGTCAAAATCTGGAAACATAACAATCTCATAATCAAATAATTGTGAATTATTTTACCTCAATGATTCACCAACTGCGAAACCTCCTTTTCCTGCTCCCGAATAAAATCAAAAGGCAACCTCAATCAACCACAGCCGATTCCTGTATTTGGATCTGAATCCAAGGGTGGTTAGTTTCCATCAGGGGATGCAGTTCGGTTACCCATCACCTTCCTTTGAACAGAAATCTGAAATGAGATACTGATTTTAATCCCTTCAATGTTGTGGATGGTTTCGAAACTTTCCTAATGCTCACGGTAGCAGCATATAATGCAATGATTCGGCGCTTCCGCTTTCTGTGTTTCACGAATTCGTAACAGACATGGGTTCATTTTGACACCTTCGCGACCGATAAGGCGAAACGAATAGGGCAAATTGGAATGGGCTGTTTGGCAAAGTTAAGTCAGAACCAATCGGCCAGTGACCCAAAATCAATATGCAAAAAGCAAAACAAATGTGGAACAAAGCCGGCATCGCAATTGTCCTCAGCGCCCTAATCAGCGCTCAGGCATTCGGCGATGATATTCTGGTCACATCTGCAGATATCGATGGCGATACCAGATGGACCAGCGACAACACTTACATCCTCACCGAAGTCGTCTATGTAGAGGATGGTGAAACACTGACGATTGACCCCGGCACGGTGATCAAGGGCCAGCCAGGAACCGGAGCTGAAACAAAAGCTCTCGTAATCGCCCCTGGTGGTAAAATCTTTGCAAATGGAACCCCATCCCACCCAATCATCATGACGGCAGAGGAAGATGATGTGTTCGATCCCTGGGATATGGGAATGTTCGATCGAGGCAAGTGGGGTGGATTGATTCTCCTGGGTAAAGCGCCTCTGAACAGCCCCATCGGAAACACTCCTATCACTGACAGCATCGAAGGCTTGCCTGTGGGCGATCCACGCAACGTTTTCGGTGGCGACGATGAAAACGACAGTTCTGGTGTACTGCGCTTCGTTTCCGTTCGCCACGCTGGAAGCCGTATCGCTCCGAATAACGAAGTAAACGGTGTCACTTTTGGAGGAGTTGGTCGTGGAACCGTTGTTGAATATGTCGAAACCTACGCCACTGCGGATGACGGTTTCGAATTCTTCGGTGGAACAGTGGATACCAGATACCTGGTTTCAGCTTTCAACGATGACGATGCATTTGACTATGACCAGGGATTTCGTGGACGTGGACAATTCTGGCTTTGTATCCTGGAGCCAGGAGCGCACGACCTGGCTGGTGAGCATGACGGTGACGTGAATACATTTGACCTGGAGCCTTATGCTATTCCCACTATTTACAACGCCACGTACATTGGAGCTGGCGCTACTGGTGGAACCGGAAACATTTTCAACATCCGTGACGGAGCCGGAGCCAAATACTACAACAGTGTATTTACTGATTTTGGAGTGGGAGGGATCCGCATCGATGACACCAGCGTCCCTCGCCTTGAAGCAGGCGACCTGGATTTTCGCGGCAACCTTTTCTGGGGCTTTGGCGGTGGAAATACCGTGGATAACCTGAATGTCCTGAATGCCGAAGTTCTGTTCACTGACGCTTCTCGAGACAACCAGATCGTGGACCCCATGCTGCGCGGCATTTCCCGCGAAGAAGAAGTATCACTGGATCCACGCCCTGCGGCTGAGAGTCCTGCGCTCACAGCGGGATTTGATTATCCAGAAAACGACGATTTCTTCATACCTGTTGATTACAAAGGTGCTTTTGGATCTGATCTCTGGATCAATGGATGGACCTACCTTTCCCAGCGCGAATTCACTCCGCTCCAAGGAGAAAACGTCATTGAAGTTTCCAACGCTGATGTTGTCGGCGATGTGGTTTGGACCATGGAAAACACCTACGTGCTGACCGAGGTGGTTTATGTTGAAGATGGCGAAACTCTCACCATTGAACCCGGCACGGTTATCAAAGGTAAACCAGGAACAGGAGCTGAAACCAAGGCGCTTGTTGTTGCTCCTGGTGGTAAAATTTTCGCCAACGGCACGGCAGTCAATCCGATCATCATGACAGCTGAAGAAGATGACATTCTCGATCCATTTGATATGGATCTGTTTGATCGCGGTAAATGGGGTGGCTTGATTCTTCTGGGTAGAGCGCCGTTGAACAGTCCAATTGGAAATTCGCCTATCACAGACAGCATTGAAGGGTTGCCAGTTGGAGATCCTCGCAACGTGTTTGGAGGAGATGACGAAAATGACAGCTCAGGTGTTCTGCGTTACGTATCTGTTCGTCACGCTGGAAGCCGCATCGCTCCAAATAATGAAGTTAATGGTGTCACTTTTGGTGGCGTAGGACGTGGAACCATCGTCGAGTATGTCGAAACCTATGGCACAGCGGATGATGGTTTTGAATTCTTTGGTGGAACCGTGGATACGAAGTATCTCGTTTCTGCTTTTAACGATGATGACGCATTCGATTACGACCAGGGATTCAGTGGACGTGGTCAATTCTGGTTCAGCATCCTGGAGCCTGGAGCGCATGATCTGGCTGGGGAACATGATGGCGATGTGAATACTTTTGACCTGGAACCTTACGCCATTCCAACCATTTACAACGCCACTTACGTAGGATCTGGAGCTACCTCTGGAACAGGTAACGTATTCAATATCCGTGATGGAGCCGGAGCAAAGTATTACAACAGCATTTTCACGGACTTCGGAGTCG
This sequence comes from Verrucomicrobiia bacterium, assembly GCA_030432175.1. Classification (GTDB taxonomy): domain Bacteria; phylum Verrucomicrobiota; class Verrucomicrobiia; order Limisphaerales; family JAUIHU01; genus JAUIHU01. The sequence goes on from JAUIHU010000002.1 coordinate 10,929, forward strand.
GTGGAATCCGTATCGATGACACCAGCGTACCACGTCTCAACGCAGGCGACCTGGACTTCCAGGATAATATCTGGTGGGGTTTTGGCGGAGGAAACACAGCCGAAAACCTGAATGTTCTGAATGCGGAAGTCCTTTTCTCTGAGGACTCTCGTGACAATGACATTGTTGATCCGATGCTGAACAATATCAGCCGTGAAGATTTCTTCGAGCTGGATCCTCGTCCAGGCATGGACAGCCCTGCATGGGAAACCGACCGCAATCCTTCCGACAGCTTCTTTACCGCTGTTGATTATAAAGGAGCTTTTGGTTCACATAACTGGGCAGCAGACTGGACCTACTTGCAAGAAATCGGAGTCCTGACCGGAGCGGGTGGATACAAGCCAATGACGATGTCTTCTGGACCTGAAGTTGGCAGCGTGGAACTCAGCGTTATGGCAGGAACTGACGAAATCACCATCAGCTTCATGAGTCAATCCGGCGTGAGCTACCAGTTGATGATGAAAGACGAATTGAGCGGAGACTGGACCGAAGTGGAATCCATGACCGGAACCGGCGCCATGATGTCTTTCACACACGACACCACTGCCCCACAGGGATATTTCAGAGTCGTAGCTCAGTAATTGCTTATTTTCTGTTCATATTGGAGAGGTCCTTCGGGATCGGAATCAAACCCCTTTGCCGATTTACCGGTGAAGGGGTTTTTTATGTTCCGCGCCGGTTGCCGAATAATTCAATGTGCAGTCTTGGCCCCCAGCGAAATCCGCGGTCCAGACACACTTTTACCCAGTGATCCTGATTTTTTTTCAAAGCCTCCACTGTCATGCCTTCTGGCATTAAAAAGACCTTATCGGGCGCAATATCAACCTGAGTCGCCGCGAGAAACTGATCGATTTCCTTTAGATCCGACTCCTCATTAACGACAAACTTGATTTGATAATCCAATCCTGCTTGCCATTCACGCAACAAATCCGGTCGGTAGCGACGTTCCTCATGAAGCAGCTTCCAATGATTGGATCCCCTTTGTGGAATCGAATGACTCAACTTCGGGCTAACAGAAGCCAGATCCCAAACCAATCCTGTTGGTGGCAACGTCATCGCCGTCTCAATGGTGATATGTTTCCCGGCGTCTCTCAGGCGCTGAGTTAGAATTCCCAAACCCTTGGCAATCACTGGTTCGCCACCGGTCAAAACGATAAATCGCGTGGGGTATTTCTCCACCTCTTCAAGAATCGTCTCCACCTGCATCTGGACGCCTTCAGGATTCCAACTTGCATACGGAGTATCACACCAGTCACATCTCAAGTTGCAACCAGAAAATCGAACAAAAACCGAAGGAACGCCGATTAAACTTCCTTCCCCTTGAGGTGAATAAAAAATCTCGGAAACAAACATAATTTATTTTGGACAACCAAAAATGGACACCCAAAACCAAAAATTAAAAGAATAGCTACTCTAATAAAGATCGGGCGCGATGGATGCAGGTTGGCGTGTTTGCTGCGTTCAGCCAATCAATTACTGGCTCCACTCGCCGAGCTGGGGCTCAGCGTTCCCAGGACTCCCTCAAACTTTAACCGCACCCCTCAAGATCCCACTTATAAATAATTCCTATTTTGGGGCGTTGGGCAGATCTGGTGTTTCCTCATAAACCGTCGGGTCTTCAACGCCTGCGAGCTGAAAAGCTTCCCGGCGCTCCACGCACGTTCCACATTTTCCGCATTGAATCAGTTGCCCCTTATAACAGGACCAGGTCAGTGAGTAATCCACTCCGAGTTTCAATCCCTCCTGCAGGATTTCCTTCTTGGTCATGGACAAAAACGGAGCCAGGATCTCCAACCTGGCATAAGTGCCTTCTCGAATGGCTTCTCCCATGGCCTGCATGAATGGCTCCCGACAATCGGGATAAATTGCGTGGTCTCCGGAATGCGCAGCAATAACAATTCCTTCTAATTCCATGGATTCCGCCATTCCAGCCGCGATTGAGAGCATAATCCCATTTCTGAACGGCACCACCGTTTGCTTCATGGAAGATTCCTGATAATGGCCCTCCGGGATTTCGCCTCCTGATTTCAGGAGATTGGACTGAAACCACTGCGACATGACATCCAATTTAACAACACGATGCTCTATCCCCAGTTTACGACAATGTTCAGCTGCGTATGGAATTTCCCGGGCGTTGTGTTTGGATCCATAGTCAAAACTCAACCCAACCACTGCATCATTACTTTCAGAACGGTGCGTATGATAAAGCGCCGTGACTGAATCCATACCTCCGCTGAGTAAAACTAATGTCTTCATTTCTGGCTCTTTTTTCTGGTGGCCCGTTTGCGTTTCTTCGGCGGATTCGGCTTCAATCCAACTGAATTATTATTCTTCAACAACTGAGCCAAATATCGCCCAGTGTGTGAATGAGGAATCGCTACCAGATCCTCAGGCGTTCCTTCCGCAATGATTTCACCACCAGCCTGACCGCCTTCAGGCCCCATATCAATCACCCAATCCGCTTCAGCGATAAGGTCCAGATTGTGTTCAATCACCACGACCGAATGTCCGGCGTCCACCAAACGGTTCATTGCTTCGACCAACCGCTGCACATCCGACATGTGCAAACCTATGGTCGGTTCTTCAAGAATAAACAACTTCCGCTGCCCACCATTAAACCGGGCCCGCGCTAATCCTGGCTTCAGTCCGGAGAGCAAATGCGTCACCAATCTCACCCGTTGCGCTTCCCCTCCGCTGAGTGTCGGACTAGTCTGCCCAAGTCGAACATAATCCAGTCCAGTGTCCTTCAATGCTTCCAATGCCCGCTTGACTGAAGGTGTCGCGTCAAAAAACTCGGCCGCTTCTTCGACACTCATGTCGAGTATCTCAGCGATGTTTTTCCCGTTGTACTCCACATCCAGTGTTTCCGGGTTGAACCGCTTCCCTTCACAGAGTTCACAGGTGACAAATGCTGGAGGTAGAAAGTTCATTTCCAATTTGATTTGCCCGGCTCCATCACAATTCGGACACCGCCCTTCCTTACTGTTAAACGAAAATCTGCCTGGCGAATAGCCTCTGAGCTTGGATTCAGGCAGCTGAGCAAATGTCTTTCTTATGGTATCGAAAAATCCAACGTAGGTTGCCGGAGTGGATCTCGGTGTTCTCCCAATCGGTGACTGATCCACTTCGCAGACGGAAGTCAGGTAGTCCGCGCCATAAATCTCCATGCCACCGCTGACTTGCATGCCATTTTCCAGGATCGGATCCCGCGATTTACGCCGCTCCAGACATTCGCTGACGGCGGGTCCCAGGCATTCCTGAATTAATGTGCTCTTGCCCGCTCCACTGACTCCGGTCACGACCACAAACCGCTGTTGAGGCAGGGTCAGGGTGAGGTCCTTGAGATTATTGACACTGGCATGGCGCAGAACCAGCCAGGGCGATTCTTCCTGATTCCAGTCCCGCCAACTCTTCAACGGTGTCACCGGTCTTCGTTCTCCACGGGTCGGATAGTCCGGTTGCTTTCTGAGAAAAGATCCCGTCAGCGATTGTTCCTGTCTTAAAATCTCTTCGTAAGTTCCGGCCGCCACTACGGTTCCCCCATGCACACCGGCTCCGGGGCCGAGATCCAGTATATAGTCAGCGCGGCGCATGGTTTCATCGTCATGCTCCACAACGATGACCGAGTTTCCACGATCTCTCAGGGAAGTCAGCGCTCCAAGTAACTGATCATTATCGCGCGCATGCAGTCCGATAGAGGGTTCATCCAGAATGTACAGAGCGCCGCTGAGGTTGGACCCCAATTGCGCTGCCAGGCGAATTCGCTGCGCTTCCCCTCCGGACAAAGTCGTCGCGCTGCGTCCCAACTGCAGGTAACCGAGTCCCACTTCTCTCAGGAACTTCAACCTTTCGGAAATCTCAGGGAGGATATCCCGCGCAATGTCACGATCTCGCCCAGTCACTTTCCACTCATCAAAAAAGCCCTGAACCGACTCCACCGAGCAATCCACGAAGAAGTCCATCGTCGGCGCATACCCCGCCTCCGGTTTCAATAAAGCGCCCAGTTCTGCAGCGTTCCCACAATCCAGCCGCACTGCCCGTACGGTTTTGTTCAAGCGATTGCCTTCACAGTCCGGACACACCTCCCGTTCCCCTTCACTCCACCGAATCAGCGCGCGCTCCACGATCGACGTCCGGTATGTCAAATATTTCACCAAATCCCCGGCAGGTCGGACACCACCCGCGTGGAGAATTGTAACTGAACATCTTCGGTTCCAGCTCCGCAAAGGATTCGCCGCAAGAAGAACAGGCGCGTTCGGTGGAGTAAACCCACTGCTTGCCCTTTTTGTTTAATGCGTAGAGTGATCCCTTGCCAACGCGCAACGCTGTGTCAATGTGCTGCCGCAGTTCCTGCATGTACTTCGGATCACTCTCTACTTCGCTCCAAGAGCTCTCAGCGATCAGGATCTCTACATCATGCTCCTTAAACCGGTCCAGTTTGAACGGTTGGTTCGGATCAAACCAGCGTCCGTCCGCCCGAATCTTCTCAAATCCTTCCTGTGCCGCCCAATCCGCCACTTCCGAATGAAAACCTTTGCGGTTCCGGATCACTGGAGCGAGCAGGCTCAGCTGTTTTTCATTATTCAGCTCCTCAAGCAACCGCTCCGTCAGCTGATCCCGAGTCTGGGGTTGAACCGGGATCCGGCAATTCGGACAGTACTGGGTTCCAAGTTTGCAATACAACAAACGGAAGAAGTGAAAAATCTCCGTCACCGTGGCCACAGTGCTCTTTCCGCCACCACGGGAGTTCCTTTGTTCAATGCTGACTGTTGGAGGAATCCCCGTGATCAAATCGACATCCGGACGGGACATTTGCTCCACGAACTGACGCGCATAAGCGCTCATCGAATCAAGAAAACGTCGCTGACCTTCGGCGAAAATCAGGTCAAACGCCAAAGTGCTCTTTCCGGACCCACTTACCCCCGTGACCACGACAAACTGGCCTCTGGGGATATACGTGGAAAGGTTCTTCAGATTATGTTCCCGAGCGCCCTGAATAATGATGGCATCCTCCGGAAAAGCGCCGGGACCGGTTCCATCCATTGAGGAAACGGAACTCGATTTGCGCTTCTTGCGATTGGATGAAGACGAACCTTTTGTTTTAGCGGCCACAGTCAAATTTCATACCATCCAACCGCCAAATCGCAATCTTACGCAGCGAAAAAATTACCAATCAGCCTGATTCAGGAAATGATCATTGGATCAAAATTGTTTATTCAATCGGGTTGTGAGCAAAATCCGTCGCTCAGAATCCGCCACATTCTTATTGATCAAACTCAGTAATTGATCCTTCTTGATCATCTCTCTCTTCAGCATTGAACGAACGAAAAACTGATCCTTTTCCCGTCCGGCTACCCATTTACTGAAGGCAAGATCATGCGCTTCCAGACACCAACCCGTCACTCCTCGAGTGTTTTCATTTTTCACAGGAATCAGCCTGGATTCCCAGCCTTCAGGCAAAATGGCGGTGTCAGGATGGACCCCATGCCCGTAATATCCAAAAGTTTCATGAAATGGAGAGTTTTCACCTATTGCCCCATCAATCTGCACCGACATTTCAGGTTCATCTCTGGGATACAAATCCGCTTCCATGGAAAGTAATAATTCAGCTGGAGCTTCCGGATATTGTCCCAAAATACATTGGCTCCCAATGACGATCATATCATCTAAATTAGTGACAGCTCCAGCAGCTCGAATGACATGTTCCAATTGAAGTCTTGTCATTGCTTAAATTCTTTCAGAATTTTCCACCGTTCCTGATGACTGATGATTCCTGCAAACGGATTCGACTGCCTGAGCTGAGTGGCTTCTTCTGATTCACTCCGAAGCAGCTCCAGTATTTTTTCCAAAGAATCATTCTCAATGATCGCTTCCCAGCGTTGCAAGTCCGGGAACAACACCCCTCCATTTTTCTCCTTCCAACGCGACAAATTCCTTCGAGCCACATCCAATAAGGAAGGATCCACCTCCAATCGATCTGCAATAACCTGAGCAAATCTCAAACTTCGCTTGTCGATGACGTCATGCATTGAAAATAGAATCAAAAATCACAAACCAATCACCTTTAAGCTAAGGCGAAAAACCAAAATTTCTAACCTCTCCTCTTCTTAGCGTCTTTGCGTCTTAGCGTGAAACAAAATCATCGAAACTTCATACCACCGTCGATTTCCGCCCAATCCTCAATCCCAATCACATCTTTAGCAAACTCAATCGCCGCTGCTTCCCGCTCGGTCCCCAAAGCCTGAAACACTTCATAAACCGGCTTCTTCCCCATCGGGTCCGTCTCATCATCCGGAAATCTTCGCAGCCCAATACGAAGTCCGCCTTCATGCCGATTATCCACCCAGTTGTGATAATGAAATACCTTGATCGACTCCAGTGGCTCCATTTTTTTCCACGCATAAGCCATTCCGGCAGCTTGCTCCAGCAACGATTTCTCCGAGTAATCCCTGGAATTCAAACCCTGTTCCGTCAAGTGAATGACTCGTTGCTGAGTTCCATACAAAGCCTCAGGTCGACGCATCCAGACATCCAGAACCTCCAGGTTTTTGAAGGTGATTTTGGGAGTTTCAAAATCAAAATGTGCTTGCCTGTCCAACCAGACTTTGGGTTCAAACAAGCTTTGTGGATAAGGATGAAATGCCAATGCCCATTCGAAATCGCCCTCGGTTCGACAGAATTTTTCCATCCACTCCAACAACTCTCTTCCACGATAACATTTGTTGTTGTGAGTGACGGTCCAGTGATGTTCCAGAGACAGGAAGGACAGGCTGTCCGGATCATACTGTCGGCTGATCAAATGTGTCAGTCGCACTGATTTTTGGTACAAATCCATAAACCGCAATGCGCTGCGTTCCCCGGCATTGGTCCAGACCCAACCGGAGTTGACTTCATTGTGAATGATCCAGTGACTGACTCGACCATACTTCCCATCGGACCGACAATAGCGCTGAGCGAGCAGTTCGATGATCGCTGAATAGGCCAGGGCTCCTTCCGGATTTTCCAGATTGGGCGCGGCAAAGATCCCGGCGCGGTCTGCTTCCGGATGTCCCACCATTTGACCCACAGCCCTGTCCGAAAATTGATGCGCGTGGGGGACCAGCAGAATCGCGCTGACAACAATGTTGCGCTTGGCAGCTTCCAACAAAGCCGCATCCCAGTTTCGCAAAGTGGATTGAACCGCATGCCATTCTCGTCCCATGTACACAAATGGCTGCGTATCCGCCGTGGGAGTGGTTCTTAGAACATTGGATAAATGAAAGTTAACTGTTGCTGATCCCACACCCAATTTATCCAGATCCTGCACTGGACGCCCCATCGACAAAGCGCCAATTCCCTTTCGGTTGGCAGGCAGGAGCGGTTCCGGATTCCTGACCGGTTCCGGATCTTCAGCGTATCGAGCGGCAGAGATCCAGCGCCACTCCGATTCTCCCTCAACTTTCTGAGCCAAAGCCCACCGGGAAAGCAGTCGATCAGGAAGTCGAAGTAGCAAATCCTCCCCCGGGCTGGAAGACAAGTTTCTTTTTCGAGAAATCTCAATCGATGTCGGATGACTTAATGAATGTGAAAAAATTAGCGCATCGTCACGTTCCAGAATTTCCCAGCGCGAAAAGCCCATCGGAATTTCAAACAGGCGGACAGAATCCAGGTTCACGGATTCGTGAATTGCATATCGAACCTGAACCTTCTCAACTCCTACCTGAACCTGCTCCACTCTCGCTGTGTAAAACCTTTGAAGGTAATCAGCGATCTGCTCCGTCAACAGCCGGTCCCGTTCCTCCAACGCTGCTGAATGTTCAATTTTTAGCGCTTCCTGAGCAGTACGCTCGGTGAGCTGGATCCGTTGAATTTTAAACTCCGATCCCACCCGAGTCCCAAAATCCAGCCGAAGCTTCCAGGATCCAGCCTGATGCAATCCCGCCAGATCCAGTTCCCCCAAGTCCAGACGATACCTCGACCAGCCCTGACTGATGGGTAAGCCTCCTCCTTTGACACTGTGATGTTCCGACTCTCCCGGTGAGGTGAAGACCTGTAAGTGATCCGATCCCTCACCACTGAAATACTCCAACTCCAATACCGGAGGTGGAGTTTCGGAGCGAGTGGAGCCATTCCATTTCTCCTTGAGCAGCAAATACAAATATGGATCTTTCCCCGTGACGCGAAAGTGGAGTGGAGAAGCAGCATCGAGTATTTCCACATCATGAATGCGACCATTGGAGTATTCAAAATCCCAACTCCTGCCTTGAGCGAATATCGGGAGTAAACCGATTGAATAGACAAATAAAGCAAGGAACCTCATGAGTTCGGTTTCTATGTAAATCTTGGCGTCAATAATTGAACTGATCTGAACATATCGTGAATGATCAGAGTGGATCGGGCTCTAAAAGAGGTGAATGGTTTAAGGCAGCGCAATCCACTATTGAAGCTGGCTCCACTCACCGAGCTGGAGCTCAGCGCTCCCAGGAAGTTTCTCGATAGTATTCAAATCCAGATTACCTCTATTTTTCAAGTTTCCATTCCCAAACCGAACCATCCTCCGAATGTTGTAATTCCCTGATTTTGGTGAAGTTCAACTTTTCGAGTATCTTGGTGGAAGCATTGGCCTTTGGCAGTGTCTGAGCCAGAATGGCAACTTCTGGCGAGGCTTCTTTAGAAATCTCAATCAGAGCCTCTGCCATAAGCGTCCCATTCCCCTGATTCATAAACTGCGCAAAGGTGAAAAAAGCAATCTCTACCTGATTATTTTCAGGAGGACGTTTGAATGCGCAGGTGCCTACACATTTGCCATCCCGAACAGCCAGGTAGGCTATCCATGGAGGAGTGTAGGCTGTTGCCGAATACATTTGACGGACACTTCCCAGAATTTTCTTAACGACTGAAATGTGAAAGGGCGCTTCATCTTCCCTGGGCGATTCCAGGGTTATCGGGACCAGTTTCATGCTTATTCTAAAATCTTTATTTCCCTAAAAAGTAGCTAGTTCTGAGCCTTGAAAAATCACTATTCATATTTCATCGTTAAATATGGATATAAATCCTCTTCTCCTTATTCCTGCGCCAGACAAACCACCTTACCCTGATCGTTCCGGACATAGATCCGGCCATTCGCAAAGGAAGGCGCTGTCCAGCAGATGCTGTCCAATACCTTGATCCGGCTGATCTCTTTATACTCATCAGCTTTCATGGGCGCAGTCACCAGGTCGCCGTCTTCGGTCAGGACTAAAAGCGTTTCGCCCACTCCAATCGTGGAACCATATCCAAACCGGCCGACATTCCAGCGAATTGAACCGTCTGTTGCATTAAAGGCAACCAGCTCACTGGCGGATTGTTTGTGATTTCCGGAAACCCCAAACACCAACGAGCCGGCCACTACTGGATTGTTCAGTGAACTTTTGATATCGCGACTTGCCCATTCCACCTCAAGTTGTTTCCCGTCAAACTTCAACATCTCTGATCCGCTGTTGCCGGATATGTAAATGTGAGATCCGTTTTTGGAAATCACAGGAGTCGTGGCGAGCATGTCAAAGCGGGCTTTGAATGGATGATGCGCTACTTCTTTGCCGTCCTCTTTATTCAGAATAATCAATTCCTTGCCACCCAGAGATGCGATAAATCCTTTCCCCGAATTTTCAAAGGGAACCACGGTGGTGTATCCGGGATGGTAATCCTTCTCCGACGTCCAGACCGTGGCGCCGGTTTTCAGATCCAAGGCAGCCACTTTTCCGGCTTCCAGATAAATTCGCCCTCCATCAATCACTGGTGATGCGGCAAACCCCCAGGTTGGCGTATCGACGTTCAAGGCTTTTCCAAGTTCTTTTTTCCAGAGAATCTCGCCATTATCCGGATTGACCAGCATGACCTGTCCATCTTTACTGACGCTGACGAGCCCAGCATCAGTCAAAGTTGGGGAGGCGTTGGGTCCACCGACATGCATGCGCGGAAGTAACTCAGCATCATAAGAAGTTTTCCAAAGCTCTTTTCCGGTGTCTGCTTCAAAGCAAAACAAGGTTTCTTGTCCGTCAGCGTTATGGCCTAACGTCCATGCATGATTGCCAGAAACAATGATTGAGGCATAGCCTAAACCGACTTCAGCCGTCCAGGCCGTTTCCCACTGACTCAGGTCCGGATTGAAATCGCTGACCTGCGCCTGGTTGGAGCCCTCCGGACCAAGGAATCGCGGCCAATCTCCTGCTTCGGTTGCAAGGGATGTTAAGCTCAATACAAGGACCGAAGGGATTGTCATCGACAAAAAAGATTTGTGGGATTTATACATTGGTTATTGAAGTGGAATGATTTAGACAAAAGCTTGTAGCATCGTTTGTAAATGACCATGATGCTGGGATTCGGCTCTGAGTTATTAATTAAATAAACTGATGTTGTTTGAATTCAACACATTATTAGCCAGTCTGAAAGGATTAGTCCACTTACAAAGCATATGCGACTGCCAACTCATTTTTCATCCATTATCAAATGCGGCATCAGCGGATGGATCGCTGTTGTAACAATTTTTCTCTTCAATGGATGTGGTGGAGACTCCGAGTCTGCGGCTGCGGGGCCAGCTCAGGGACCTGCTGAAGTCGTCACCACTCAGGTATCCACCCGTGAATTCTCGGAAACAGTCGAAGCGTTGGGCACCGTTTTGGCGCTGGAGTCCATAGAAATTTCCGCGAATGTCACAGAGACGATTGAGGCGCTGTATTTTGAAGATGGCGACACGGTCAAAGCAGGACAGGAATTGGCAAAGTTGAGTTCCAGAGAAGAAGAGGCTGCTCTGGAAGTGGCTCGCGCCAACCTGGCTGAACAGGAACGCGAAATTGCCAGATTACAGGATCTGGCAGAGGATGGAGCTGTATCGCAGGTCAGGTTGCAGGGTTATTTGACTCAGAAAGATATTGCCCTGCAAAGGATCGAAGAAGCTCAGGCAAGAATAAAAGATCGACTGATTGTGGCTCCATTTGAAGGGGTTCTTGGTTTCAGACGCGTCAGTAAAGGCGCATTGGTTTCACCAGGGGAAGCTATTACAACTCTGGATGCTCTTGATCCGGTCAAAGTGGATTTCACCGTGCCGGAAACGTTTCTTGGAGACCTCAGACCTGGTCTGGAAATAGTGGCAACAAGTGAGGCTTATCCCGGAAGAGAGTTTAGCGGAAAAGTCAGTCAGATTGATAGTCGGGTGGATCCGGTTACAAGAGCGATTACCGTTCGGGCAATGATCCCTAACCCGGACCAAACACTGCGCCCAGGAATGTTACTGACGACCGTTTTAAGGAAAAATCCACGACAATCCGCAGCCGTTCCAGAAAGGAGCCTGGTTTCGGTGCAGTCGAATCATTACGTTTACACAATTCATTCGGGAGCGGATGGCGGTCAGGCCAAGCGCAATCCCGTTGAAATCGGCGCTCGCCAACCTGGTTGGCTCGAAATTAAATCAGGTTTAAATGTCGAAGCTCAAGTTGTCACTGACGGGGTGTTGGGACTAAAAGACGGGGCGCCTGTCAAAGTGGTTGGCGCATTTGAAGGTCCAACTGAAGCCTATAGTCCTACTGAGGATTGATTCTCTGATTCTTCCATGCTCTTATCCGATATTTCAGTTAAACGTCCGGTATTTGCAACGGTGCTGAACCTGTTGCTGATAGCCTTTGGTATTGTCTCATTCACTCAACTGGAGGTACGCGAGTTTCCAGATATAGATCCTCCCATTGTCACGATTGACACCACTTACCGCGGAGCTTCGGCGGAAGTGGTGGAGCGTCGGATTTCGCAGTTGATTGAAGACAGGATCAGTGTGGTCGAAGCGATCAAATCAGTCGAATCCTCCAGTAGTGATGGGCGTTCTCTGGTGACTGTTGAATTTTCGATCGAACGAGATATTGACGCTGCTGCGAATGACATACGTGAAGCCGTTTCCGGATTGCTGGATGAGTTGCCGGAAGAAGCTGATCCGCCGGAGATTACCAAGGAAGATTCGGCGACTGAAGTGATGATGTGGCTGAATCTGACCAGTGAATACCTCACACCCATTGAACTTGCGGATTATGCGGAACGATATCTTGTGGATCGATTTGCTGTGGTTCCCGGAGTTGCCCGCGTGAGAGTTTCTGGCGCTTCTAATTTTGCCATGCGGGTTTGGATCAAGCGGGAAGCGCTGGCTGCCAGAAATCTGACGGTGGCTGATGTGGAGAGAGCTTTACGCACTCAAAACGTCGAGTTGCCTGCTGGCGCGATTCAATCCCTGGACCGAATGTTTACGGTGAGGGTTAAACGTAAATTCCTGACAGAAGAAGATTTCAGGGAACTTGTCATAGCTAAAGGAGATGATGGCTACCTGGTGCGACTGGGAGAAGTGGCGCGGGTTGAGATTGGAGCGGAAGAATCGCGACTGACGTTTCGCGGAAACGAAATCCCGATGGTCGGCATGGGAATTATTAAACAATCCCAGGCAAACACGCTGGAAGTGGCTCATGCTGTAAAAGATGAGGCAAAAAAAGTGGAGTTGACCTTGCCGGATGGGATGAAGATCGCTCAAAGCTATGATACTTCAGTGTTCATTGAAGAATCCCTGACCCAGGTAGCGCAGACCTTGTTTGTTGCTGTTGGGTTGGTCATTCTGGTGATTTATCTATTTCTGGGGAATGTCCGCGCCACGTTAGTTCCTGCCGTAACGGTTCCTATTTCTCTGATCAGTACATTTATTGTTATAAATGCCATCGGGTTCTCTATTAATCTACTGACTTTACTGGCCCTGATTCTAGCTATTGGGCTCGTGGTGGATGATGCAATCGTCGTTCTGGAAAATGTTTTTCGAAGGATCGAACACGGTGAAAGTCCATTGGTCGCCGCCTTTCGTGGAACGCGTCAGGTCGGATTTGCTGTGATCGCTACCACATTAGTGCTCGTAGCTGTATTTTTGCCAATTTCATTTCTCGAAGGAGATCTTGGCAAGTTGTTCACCGAATTCTGTGTGACATTGGCCGTCGCAGTCTGTTTTTCCAGCCTGGTCGCGCTCACATTTTCTCCAATG
>JAUIHU010000478.1 GCA_030432175.1 Verrucomicrobiia bacterium
CCGATAATTAAAGCCCATGGATTCAGTAAATTCAGCATGATAAAATGAATTAAACAATTTCCCGAATCTCGAAAAATTTCTGTAGCGCTTCGTTCAAAGGTTCATTTGTGATGATGCGGCAGTAATCGACTTCCTCACGCCGAAATCCATCTTCCAGACGCGCAATGGAGAGATCCCGATTTTTTAAATACTCCTGACGCACCGAACTCCACTCCAGCTCCAGCTCTGCCCCGGTTTCTTGTTCTCTCAATGTGCATTCTCCTGCTTCAGGTGGATCCCATTCGTCTGGGCTGAGCAAATGAAAAACGGCCACCTCGTGATCCATTGACTTTAAATCAGCGCACCACTTCATGATCGATTCTTCCGGCAAAAAAGCATCGGTCAAGAGAATCGACAACCCTTGTGGTTTGGCCCATTCAGTTGGATTCTGAATCGCTGCTTCGGGTTGTAGAATCTTTCGGGTGGGGAGATGTTGAAGCGCCAGGTAAATGGCATCGTAGTGATCGGGGCGAGCTGACGGTATCTGCGCGGATTCAATCGCAGACTGGATGAGTTCCGGGGAAAAGTTTGGATCCGGGACATCATCAGCTTCTACTTCATCCTGCCCGGACTGAAATGAATGAAGAGAAACCGCATCCCGAGCTGATTCCAGAGTAGCGACCAGGCATGCCACGAGCGCGCGGGCATAAAGCCACTTGTTCAAAGCTCCTGAACCAAAATTCATGGAGTCGCTTCGGTCCAGAAAGAAATAAGCTGTGCGATTGGTTTCGCGGTGGAATTCTTTAACGAACCATTGATCGCTTCTAGCCCAATATTTCCAATCGACAAACTTGAGTGGATCACCCGGTTGATATTCACGACGACTCAGGAACTCATGTCCGTGACCTCTCACTGAGCTGCGATGAGCGCCAAATTGCATGCCCTGGACCAGACTGCGAGCCAGCCACTGGAAATCCAGTTTGCCTTCGCTCAGCAAATCATCCAGGCGCAGTGGGTGTTCTTCCAACATACAAGAAACAAAGGGAACAACCTCAGGACTCTGGAGTTTGTTTGAGGCAAGATTCGAGAATTTCCTGGAATTCCACTTTTTGGGCTTTCGCTTTGAAATTCATCAGCACCCGGTGATTGAAAACCGCAAAAGCCACCGATCGAACATCCTCATAATCCACACAGGGTTTGCCCAGCATCGCAGCGCGACCTTTGGCTCCCAGGATCAGATACTGCGAAGCGCGCGGACCCGCTCCCCAGCGAACATAGGTTTTGACCGCTTCAGTCGCTAAATCAGTTTCCGGACGAGTCGCCGAAACCAGCCGAACGGCGTAGTGCGCCACTTGTTGAGAAACAGGCATGGCGCGCACCCATTGATGAATTTCCAATAATTCGGCGCCATCCAGAACCGGCTCCACTTTCTGACGTTGGTTTCCAGTGGTTTCCATTGCTACACGGGCTTCGTCTTCTAACGAAGGATAGTAACAATGCACCGCCAGCATGAATCGATCGGCGGCAGCTTCCGGAAGGATGTAAGTTCCCTCCATCTCAATTGGATTCTGTGTGGCGAAAACATGAAAAGGCTTGGGCAAGTCATGCGTGGTCGAACCAATGCTGACCTGGCGTTCCTGCATCACCTGAAGCATCGCCGACTGAGTCTTGGGAGGAGTGCGATTGATTTCGTCCGCGAGCAATAAATTGGTAAACACCGGACCCTTCAGAAATTCAAGTTTGCGGGATCGGGTGGCGGCGTCTTCTTGAAGTATATCCAATCCGGTGATGTCAGTCGGCATGAGATCCGGCGTGAACTGGATCCGATTAAAATCCAAATGCAGACAGTCCGCAATCGTCTTGATGAGTAATGTTTTAGCCAGTCCGGGAACACCCGTCAGGATGATGTGCTCACCACAAAACAAACCCAGTAAAGTTTCTTCAACCACTTTGGATTGTCCCAGAATGACTTTGCCGATTTCGTTTTGCAGGCGGATCGAATCCTCCTGAATGCGAGCGGCGATTTGTTCACCATTTATTGATTGGGATTCTTCAGGATCCATAATAATGCATTGGATAGAAAACTGTCTTCAGGACTCAATGGATATTGATATTAAATGTTTATTCGTCAACTTCGGTCTTTAGGTTACAAATCTGGATTGGATTTATTGTGATTAATCGCCTTTTGAATCTGTAATGTTGTAATACTTGGCAATCCAGTCCCAGGCTTCTTCTGCAGTTTCGACAAATTGGAAAAGGTATAAATCTTCCTCAGATATAACCCCTTCATCCACCAGAGTTTCAAAATGAATGGTCCGATTCCAGAACTCTTTTCCAAAAAGAAGCACAGGCATCGGTTTGACTTTTTTAGTTTGAATCAATGTCAGCGCTTCAAATAGCTCATCAAGTGTACCAAATCCCCCAGGAAAACAAACCAACGCTTTGGCTCTCAAAAGGAAATGCAGCTTCCGGATTGCGAAGTAATGAAACTGAAAACAGAGCTTTGGGGTGATGTATGGGTTGGGAGCTTGTTCATGGGGCAGCACAATGTTGAGCCCAATGGATTTCATATCGGCGTCATGAGCTCCCCGATTGGCGGCTTCCATGATACCGGGGCCGCCACCTGTGGTGACCACAAAATCGCATTTACCAAACAAGTGGCAGGATTGAGAAATGATACGTCCGAGTTTTCTGGCTTCCTGATAGTAGACCGCTTTGGCCACCATCGATTTCGCGATTTTTACTTCTCGCTGCCGGTGCGGATTGTTGGGTTGATCCTTCAAATCAGCTTCGGCAACTGCCAGGCGCTCCTCAGCTGCTCCTAATTCAAGAATTCTCGCGCTTCCAAAAATGACCACCGTGGATTCGATTTGTTCTTCCCGCTGGATCAGGTCCGCTTTGGTCATTTCCAGCAGCAGACGCACACCCCGCATATCATTACTCCAGAGGAAATCGGTATCCGCAAACGCGAGTTCGTAAGAAGGTGAGCTGGTTTGTGGGGTTTCCTGATGAAATTTGGAAGACTCAACGCCTTCACGCGCTGAGGGATAGTTTCTTCCCTGGAAAGAATCATGCATGCTTCATAACAAGTATCTCTTCCCTCGTTTTGTCAATCCCGCGTCAGATATTTGTTTCCATTTCGCAATTGATTCCAGGTTGTCAAAACCTCTGGAATGAAGTAGCTTCCAGCCATCCAATTACTTTAACCAAGAATCGTGTTTAAGTTAGTTTTGCTAGACATCGACGGAACGTTGATACATTCCGCCGGCGCCGGATCGGAGGCATTTTGTAAAGTTCTGGAATTTGGATTCCAGAAAGAGCCGCATGCTTTGCGAGAAAAAAGTTTTGCGGGTAGGACGGACAGCTCGCTTCTGAGCGAGGTGTTCGAGGAATATGAAATTCCTGACATAGAAGCGAATCGGAAGAAATTTTGGGAAATCTACCCTCATTTCCTTCATCATTACATGCCCAGATTTCCAGGGGAGAGATTGGATGGAGCGGAGCAATTTTTGCAGGCTTTTTATCGTTGGAATCCTCGTCCGGTCATGGGATTGCTAACCGGCAATATTCGGCTGGGAGCTGAAATCAAGCTCCGACATTTCGGGATGTGGTCTTATTTCGAAATGGGGGCTTTTGGAAATGAGCATGCGCTGAGAACAGAGCTTTCTTCGCTTGCGAAATCCAAAGCGGAACGACTTTTAGGAGAGGAGCTGCGCGGTGATCAGATATTAGTTGTTGGGGATACGCCCAGTGACATTCAGGCGGCTAAGCACATAGACGCCAGATGCCTGGCTGTTTGCAGTGGTGAGTACTCGCAAACCATGCTTGAAGATCATTCTCCTGATTGGACCGTTCAGCGATTATCGGAAGTGTACCCAACACCTTTGGAATTCAATGGGTACTGATTGATTTCTACTATAAATAACAGGGAGTTGGGCTGGGGAGTGGCGATTAAAGAAGGGCGCCAGAAAAATTTTCCAAGGGTGAATGCCTGATACATACCAACCTGGGCTGGGGAACAGACTTAATACTTAATCTTTAATCCTTCCCTGGCTGCAAAAACTTGCACAGTTGATTTCTTCTGGCGCACAATATACCTCGCGTGTTCTTCCATAGATTGAATTCTTAAATCGTTGTGCGATGGATCATGATGAAAGAGGAATAACTGCTTCACATCGGCTTTGATCCCCAGTTCAACTACATCATCCAGGCAACCATGACCCCACCCCAAATGGGATTCGTACTCTTCAACGTCATATTGAGAATCAATGATCAGCGCA
>JAUIHU010000479.1 GCA_030432175.1 Verrucomicrobiia bacterium
AACAAAGTCCCAGGACTTCCAAAGTGTAATTGTCCTCCGTCGGGCCTGACATTTGGGTCACACGATTGGCGCTGGAATCACTCATAAAATTCCAGCCGCTTCCGGTTGCGTCTACCAGTGCGTCGGCAAGCGTGGCTCCCTTTAATGCGATGGGAGTGAATCTGGAAAAATAAGCCTGCCCTGAATAGTCGGGGCCTGATTTATTGGATGAGAACTGAAACACTTTACTTTCAGCGATCGTCGCGATCAGGCGTTTTAAGTCAAATCCGCTATTGATAAACTCCTGAGTCAGTAACTCCAAAATCTCCGGGTGCGCCGCCGGATTACTGGGGCGTATATCATCGACTGGATTCACCAGTCCATCGCCAAGCATCCAACTCCAAACCCGGTTCACCAGGGTTCGAGCCAGACGCTCCGGAGCGCGTTCAGTCATCCAGTCAGCCAGTGCAATCCGACGATCGGATGCATGGATAGACACCGGTTCGGTGATGCCAGGAAAACGTGGTTTCATTTCTTTTCCTGACTTGGGATGAGTGACTTCGCCCTGGAGTTTTTGGACAATGGAAGCGCCTTCCCAGGAGGTTTGAGAAAACCAAGAAGCGAAGGAGTAGTAGTCCTCCATACTCCACTGATCAAACGGATGATGATGACAACGGGCGCAGGCCAGTCGCGTTCCCATCAAAGTCTGGCTGACGAATTCTCCCATGTCTCTTGGATCTCGCGTCAGTCGATAAAACGCAGCGGGTGTTGTTTCCATTAAAGAACCCGACGCGGTCAGCATAGCGCTGACCGTTTGATTCCAGGGACGGTTGGTTGCTACCTGGAGTTTCAGCCATTGGTGGTAGTTTTTATAACTGGCCTCTCCATGGTTACGAGGAGAGATCCTCAGCATGTCAGCCAATCGGTGTGTCCACAAGTCGACATAGCCAGGTTCATCAAGCAGACTGTCGATCTTCAATTGTCGTTTCTCCAAGGAATCCGGCGTCATCAACCACTCACGAATTTCCTGTTCCAATGGAAGTCGTCCAGCAATGGTCAGACAGGCGCGTCGGAGAAATGCTTCCGGCGAACATTCAGAGGCAGGAGTGAGATTGAGTAATTCAAATTGCTCCAGCGATGCTTGATCCAGCGGACTCAGATTTCTGCTTGGATCTGACGGAATTTTAGTTTCGATTGCAACCGATGGACTGATTGGAAAAATCGCCCGAACTGCTGCAACTTTTCCGGAGTACCGAACCATCACGCTGCTCACTCCAGGACGATTTAGTCGCAGCGCTCCGGATTCATCCACCTCTCCCATGGAGTCATCCTGCAAATCAAATAATGCCCAGCGAGTCACGTCCACCTGCCGCCCGTCATTGAAAGAAGCGGTGACCGTCAACTGAACTTTTTCTTCCTCGGATGTCACCAGCGCCTGCTCCGGGCTTACCTTGAGTTGAGTGATTTGCAGATCCTGATTTCCGTATGGAGCCCCGGCTTGGATCCATTCGAGTAGTTTCTGGTATTCCAATGACCGAGTATTGAAGACGCGCCCTCCTTTGTGTTTCAGGTCCTGAGTTGGTTTCCTTAAGATCAGACTGGATTTTGGATCTCCCAAATCCACGCGCCTGGCTCCCAACTCACGCGTTAAACGTTCGTAATCTGACTCCGAATCATATCCCAGGAGACTCAGTCGAAAACCACCTTGACCTGTAGCAGCGCCATGACACTCCCCGGTGTTACATCCTGACTTGGTCAGTACCGGATTCACATCCAGCACAAAGTCCAGACCTATACCCGCCCGAGAAGAATCAGGAAAAAACAGGACCAACAGGATGAAGATGACTGAGTTTCGGAACATGGCAGGCGTGTTAAAAATGCAGGATTGGAGTTTACTTGTCAGAATCGGAAGAACCTTCCTCAGCGGATTCCAGTTCTTTCAAAAACTTCTCCGCATTTTCTCTGGCGTAGTCCGTTCCGTAGCGGTCGCCAAAATGCAAAACCCGTTTCCATCCATCAACCATTTGCTGAGTTAAATCTTCATCTCCCTGGATGTGTTCTTTCATTTCCTTGAGCAAGCGATCAATGGTGGCTTCATCATTTGTTTTTCGAATGTACTGACGCACCAGACCCTGGAGACGTCCATCTGTCGGAACAGCGCCAGGAAACGGATCACCCGGTGCAGGGCGTTCAGAATCATCCGCCTCCGGACGGCGCATTTGGCGAGCGCGTTCGCGTTGTTGGTTAGCTCGCATGTTAGGACGGCGCATACCGCTTCCGATCAACGTCCTGAATTCTTCTGCGGTGGGAGGATTTTCATCTCCAATTAATTTGGCCATGGCGCCGATGACTTTCTCGGCGTCTGCAATACCAGGTTGGGTCAGCGCGAAATTGGCATGCACTAAATTATCCTTTGCCACCAGAATCGTCATCATACACTCCTTGTTCAGACCATAATTGCCCGGACCTTCAATGCCATCCACGGATAAAGTCGATTTTGCATTTGGCCGTAACGAGCCAAGCGCAGCGCTGAATCGCTGCATCCCGGTGATGCGTTCTTCTGCCAGGAAAACGAACTCTGTTTTTAACTTATCCTCTACCTTTTTGCCATAAGCATCCACTGCACGCATGAGTGGAACCATCGACCTTTCTAAAGCATGAATGAAAACGATCGTAGTCGGCGCGCCTTCATTTTCCTCAATCAAATCGCGCTCCTGTCCGGCATTATTACCAACAATCCACACGCTCTTGAATGGAGTGGTGGGTTCACCCAACTGTGGACCGGAGAATACGGTGTCCTGAGCTAAAAGCGAATTGGCCAGACAAGCGCCTGCGATGGTTAATTTGAGCCAGAATGGTATTAGATTCTTATACATCATTTGGATTAGGTTAATATACTCAATGGATCAGACGAATCGGTCAAGGCGACGATTTCAACCATTCGATCAAAATTTGATGTTGATCCCTCTGAAAACGTTGGACGTCATCCGGATGGTTTCGATTTAAGCCATTCTCAGTCCAAAGATTTTCCACTTGATCCAAAGCGGCGCTCACTTTTTCAAAATCAGCGAAACGATCTCTTTTGGGAGCATGAACCAGAACCGGTCGTGGCGCTATCAAACTCAAAATTTCAGGAGAATCGATCGGGATAGATTCCTGATTGTCTTTAAAGAATCCCAATCTTGGCGCCAACGCATGCCATTCGTACCAGAACTCCAAACCCGGAAATCCATCGTTTGCGTTCATGGATCGAAATGGAGTGACTCCGTTGAAACAGGCGACTCCCGCAATAGATTCCTCCAATGCCGCAGCCATGAGTCCGGCAGTTCCGCCAACGGAATAACCTACCAGATAAATGGAATCTGCTGGAAGTTTCGGGATTGTAGATTGGGAGTGTAATGTTCCGTTGGAGATCGCTTTGACCGCCATTTGAATATCCGTCACCATGCGTCCGAGTCGTGAGCTGTCAGGATGATTTTTATAAAAATCAGAGCCCTCCAGTAAACGTAGACCAAATCCGCACTGATCAAATGCCAGAACCGGGTAGCCAGCTTGAGCGAGGCGGAAGTATATCGTTGTCCCCTGCACACCATAGCCTTCGTTGTATCCACTGTGATAGGAAAGCGGATGCAGCCAGATGAGCATTTTGTCAGGCTGGGAGTTGTTGGGATCAAAATAAAGGTTGCCTCGGACCCCAGCGCCAAATCGAACTGGAACCCGTTGGACTGGATCAACCCGCCAACGATCATGTGTCATCATCTCGGATTCTTCGTCTGTTAAAAACTCAGGCTCAGCCGCAAATTCCGTTGTCCATTCCGCTGGGATTTCTCCCAGTAGCCATTCCAGTCGAGACTTTTTTTCACATACGCTGGATTCTAACTGGACCGGATCGGGTAATTCCTGAGTTTCGATTTCTGACTGCTGAGCGCTCCATTTGGTCCAGTTGAAGTCATGGAGTAATCGCTCAGGAAAATCGTCAGCATCCACTGAGGCTTGTCCGAATGCCAGGTCCATCCAATCCAGATTACGTTGGATATGCTCAGGAGTGATCGGACCATGTTGTCCGGGACGATAGTCCACGCGCAGTCGTTCCGGGACTCCGAGAAACTCGTAAACTTCCCGTCCTTTCAAATAGGCGCGCTCCACTGCAAAGGTGGGTTCGCTGCCGTCATTGTGGGCTGTGTGAATCAGACAATAGCGGGGAGCGATCAGTCCGTACCACCCGTGCGCATCGATTGGGAGTTCATCTTCACGTCCCAGGTAGTCTCGGAGCGAAGGGA
>JAUIHU010000480.1 GCA_030432175.1 Verrucomicrobiia bacterium
AGGGCTCGGTTGTCATCGAACCAGGCTCCCCTGCAAGTATCAGACTGCAGGCTGGATTTTCGTATAACTGCCTGGTTCCAAATACTCAAGAGGTTCGAGACGAATTGGCCAGTTTCAAGGTGAGTGGAGGGCACACTCATAAGTATGCTGTTTCGGCTAACTTTGAATACCAAGTTAATGATGCAAATAGAAAACTCCTCAGTACCAAGGACTGGTTTAATGGACAGGTGGATCAGGAGTGGACTCCGATACGCGATGCTCTGGGAGACGCCAGAAGCTACTTCATAGAATCTAAAAGAGAACATTGTAATACGGTTAAGAAACAGGAAGTTCGATTTGATATTGAAGTGGGTCCTGGATCGGATATTGAAACAATGGATCCGGCTCCCTGCGAATTCGTCATACCCAGAGACTCAGTCGGTCCTCCGCGAGCATCTATAGAGATGGATGGCGTCGAGATTTACACAGCATCTCCTGGATACATTACTTTTCAGGCAGCGATTGGAGATTCCCCAATCCTTCTATTACCAATTATTCCACAACGAGGCGAATCTGAAGCCTGGATTGAGGTTTCATTTGATAACGAAAGTTTGGGCGTCTTTCCCTTGGCTGACCTTATTCCAGAGGATTTAAATTTTTTGGAAGTGGATATATCAGGAATAGCGAATAGGGAAGGAGAGCTGACGATTTTACTGGATACTAATGGAGCTGAGTCCGCCCAGGTCTTTCTCCCAACAGCTTTGAATAGTAATGACCTGATAGAATCATTTACCGGTGAGGAAATACCGGATCAGCCACATTCATTAAGCGCCACTGCCGGAGACTTTGGTGACAAAGTTCAGCTGAGTTGGAATGTTGGGCAGGGGACGACCGGATTTAAAGTTTATCGTGGAACTACAAACAGTATTGAATCGGCTGAACAAATACATCAATTCAGTGACAACGTGGTCGAAACCGAACCTGGAGCTATTTGGACGTGGGAGGACCAAACTGTTGTTCCAGACATTGAGTATTATTATTGGATCGAAGCCTTCCATCAGGGTGGGCTGGAAAGTTCAATGTCTCTAGGGATAACAGAGGTCGCCGTGGGCTATGCGGTTGAACCCAACCCTAACCAGGCGCCTTCGGATGTTAATCTTTCCAGTAATCGCATTGCTGAAGATCAAGTTCCTGAAACAGTGATTGGAGAATTGATCGTATCAGACCCTGATCAAAACGACGTCCATACATTTGAGTTGGTCTCGGTGGATGGAGGAGCGCTAACCGGTTTCAGGATAGAAAGCAACAGCCTGATTTTGAATACCCTTCTCGATTATGAAACTGTGTCAGAATACATCGTCCGCATTAGCGCCACTGATTCCGGTGGCCTTACTTTCGAAAAGGATTTGGTAATTTATGTGGATGATGTGGATGAAACGATTGAAGAGGAACTTCCAAACTTCAGGCGTGCAATCATACAAAACCAGGACTCTGTTCAGATCGAATTAACAATCTCGCCTGAAATCTCCACCAGCGCTTATGCAATCGAGGAAAATTTACCATCGAGTTTTACAGCCTCTGATGTCAACGAGTTTGGGGTGGTTGACACAGTGAACCGTAAAATAAAATGGGGACCGTTCCTCGATAACCAGAGTCGCACCTTTTCATACACACTAACAGCCCCAGATAATTATTCAGGAGCATTGGCGCTAAATGGATGGGCCAGTCTCGACGGGATTGATATTCTGATCGAAGGGGATCGGTTGATTGTGTTCGCAAATAATCTGGATGCAACAAAAGGAGAGAGGTTACTCCAGCAAAATGACGATTCGATAGAAGTTACCCTGTCTATCATTCCTTCCCCAGCCACAAGCACATACGCTGTGGAGGAACTAATTCCGGAAGGATTCACAGCAATCTCAATTTCGGACGAGGGATCGATTGATCTGTTGAATAACAAAATTAAGTGGGGTCCTTTCTTCGATAACTCCGCACGATCCCTGACTTACGTTCTTTTGCCCCCGGATGAGTTTACAGGAACTATTAATTTCACTGGTTTTGTAAGTTTGAATGGCCAGAACCATACGATTGGTGGCCAACTATTGGTGCAAATCGATAATCAGGGTGAAACTGCTCCGACCATTTTAACTCAGCCCGTTGGAGGTGAGGTAACTTTGGGGGAATCGTTCACTTTCAGTGTAGCAGTTTCTGGCAGCGTCACCAGCTACCAATGGTTTAAAGATACTCAGTCCATTGCTGGGGCAAATCTTCCTTTCCTGATTCTGAATGAAGTGCAACAGCAAGATCTGGGTGAGTATTACGTTCAGATAGTCGGTCCAGGAGGATCAGTCATAAGTGATCCTGTCTTATTGAGACAAGCTGATCTTCCGCCCGAAGGCCCAAGAATTGATCCCGAATCAATCACTTTCATCAATATTGGAAATTTGCAGCAAATGGCTCTGACTTCCAGCTCTACCCCCTCAAAAACTTACCAGGTCGTCATGAAATCTGACTTGAATGATCCTGAATGGATCCCGGTCGGCCCCATGCAGATTGCAAATGGTACTACAGTCACGTTCTTAATAGATGTGACGAATTTTGAAACAGGATTCTTCCAGGTTCGCGAAAATTAATCAGGGGGTCAGTCAAAGAATTCTGACTTTAATTTAGGTAAGACTAAGTTTTGTTGAAAATCTTTGACTAACTCTCAAAAGTGATATGAAACAACATATTTTCTTGCAGCTCTCTAATCATCCCCAGCGCAATCCTTTTTTTCGTAAGGGAATTAACAGCATTTACCGCATTTTTGTTTGTTCGTTTTCCTTACTGAATTTAGTTGCGGAGGTGGTGGATGATTTCGAATCAGGAGAATTTGCTTCCAGCGCCACGAACACCGCCACACCCGCATGGTCAATCACGGATGCGGATCCGATTTCCGGGGTTTATTCAGCCAAAGCGCCCACTGATTTTTTCTCATTCTCTGCGGCAGAGTCGGCGCTGGAATATGAAATTGTTGTGGCCGAAGCGGGTTTGCTCTCTTTTGATATCCGAGGTCCGATCCGTGAAAAGGCATTCCTGGAGGTTTTGGTCAATGGTGAGGTCCGACATCGTTTGACTGAGACGGATGATTCCATTCGGTCTTTGAATGTCATTCTGCCTGCAGGTACCAGCTCTGTTACTTTCCTCGCCCGGCAAACGGATGTTGTGTATGACAATTCGACCGGGGACTATGTTCCTTACGAGCTGACTTTGGACAATTTGTCATTTGAAGAAGGCGCGCCTCCGGTGGCGGTTCTGCCAAACTATTTCAGGGCAGGCGCGGATGAATCTGGAACAGGAGTGTTGAATCTGGACGCATCAGATTCGTTCGATGTGGGGGGAATCATTTCCGATTACGCCTGGTCCTGGGATGGGGAGACTGCTTCGGGCGCAACTGCTCAGGCGACTTTTCCTGAAGGGGAAACCACGGTTCAGCTGACATTGACCGACAATGACGGGGATCAAACTTCAGTTGAAGTCACCGTCTACGTATTGCCGCAAGGAAACTTCAGCGACAGTTTTGAAGATGGTGTGTTGGATCCGATGCATTGGGAAACTTCCGCAGAGGAAGAGGGTTACGAATGGATCATTACCAATCGAAGCGGAGACGCGATCGTGACCGATGGATCCCTGGCGGCATTCAGTTCGTTGAGATACAGAAATCGGGTGTATCGCGCGGATCTGGATTTGTATGTCAACGCTGCAGTCGCTTCAGAACTCTGGTTCGACCTCGGTCTTTACATGTACTCGCCCGAAGTTCCCACAAACAATATCACTGTTTACGTGGACGGGGAGGAATGGAAAAAGTGGCCGGAAAATGATGAATCCTTCAACTTCAATTATGAAGAGCGAGACATACGCATCCCGTTGACAGCCGGATTTCACAAAGTCAGTTGGGTACATAATAATAGCGATGGAACCTTTTCCCGAGCTGCTCAGGAGATTTCCATCGACAATATTCGCCAGACGGAAGGCATTAAACCAAATATCATTTTTGAGCTGGAAAGTTTTTACTTTGATGACGACGGGGACAGTATTTTTCCAATTACATTGGATGGCACCGGCACAACGGATCTCGATGGCTCCATCACTTTGCATGAATGGGATATCAATGGCGAAGCCCTCACCGGGCCTGTTCATAACATCGACCTGCCCGTTGGAAAACACCAGATTGCTTACAGAGCCACGGACAATGATGATTTCGTCACCGAGAAACTGTGGAATGTATTCGTTTACCCT
>JAUIHU010000481.1 GCA_030432175.1 Verrucomicrobiia bacterium
GGGTGAACGAAGGATCGTTCTACGGGCATTGGCAAGAGGATGTTCTGGATGTGGAGTACACTTTCTATGGTTTGCTCGCTCTGGGCCATCTATCCGTGATGGGTTAAGATTTTTCGATCCTTCCCGAGCAAAGATCTCAATCCTTTTTGACATGGTTGGGATCTTATTAGTCCAAAAGCTGGTACCAGTTGTTACGCTTCCTGGGTTCATATCCAAGATCCCCGATCAAACGCTTCATATCATCGACCTGCATGAAGAATACCGTTCCTGCTTTGGAAACCACGTTTTCTTCAATCATGATACTACCCAGATCATTAGCCCCGAATTTCAAAGCCACTTGCCCTACTTCCAATCCCTGAGTCACCCAGGAGCTTTGGATGTTTTCAATATTATCCAGGTAAATGCGACTCAGCGCCTGCATGCGCAAGTATTCTGAAGGGCCAACGGATTCAGCCTTCAGTCGCGTGTTATCCGGTTGGAAAGTCCAGGCAATGAAGGCTGTAAAACCACCCGTACGATCTTGTTGAACTCGAACCCGATCTAAATGTTCGATGCGTTCTTCCAAGGTCTCCACGTGCCCGAACATCATAGTCGCTGAAGAGTTCAACCCAACCTGGTGTGCGATGTCCATGACACCTAGCCATTCATCACTCATGGCTTTCAACGGAGCCACCCGCTTGCGAACCCGGTCCACGAGGATTTCTCCCCCGCCACCTGGAATCGATCCCAATCCTGCCTGTTTAAACAAAGTCAGCAGTTCCTTCATCGGGATATTGAACAGTTTCTCGAAATGGATGAATTCGCTTGGACTGAATGCGTGCAGATTAACATCCGGAAACGCGCGCTTGGCTTCAGAAAGTAAATTCAAATACCAATCCAGATCCAGACTGGGATGGTGTCCGCCTTGCATCAATATTTGGGATCCTCCCAATTCGACTGTTTCTCTAATTTTATCGTGGAGTTCTTCCTGAGTTATCACGTAGGAATCGAGATCTTTCTCAGTCCGATAGAATGCGCAGAATTTGCAGTAAACGTTGCAGATGTTGGTATAATTGACATTGCGATCCACAATGTAGGTCACAATATCATTACCTCGATCTCCATAAGCGCTGGACTTCGCCAGTTGCCGTCGGCGATCGGCCAGCGCCCCCAGTTCCTCTAAAGGCAAATGGTAGAGTCGAGCCGCTTCATCTTGGTCAATTCGCGCTCCAGACCACACCTTTTCTCTCAGATCATCCAGTGACTTATCGTAAATCATTTCAATTATTATTGAAAATAGTGTAATAAAGCCTAAATGCAAAAGCTCAAATCAACAGATATTCAATTTATTTAAATGCCGAGTCTTCAGCACAACATTACTTTTTTAAGGAGCTTAGGCGGAATGCAGTCGGCAGCTCTTCGGCATCTTCAAATGGACCAGGACTGGGGTTTGAATTCCAAATTCAACGTCTTTTTCGAAAAAAATGATCCAAAACCCGACCAAGTTCACTCTTTTGGCTGGAGTGGGAAAACCTCCATTCACTCTGCTCGAAAGTCGTTTCGAGAAGTCATGAACTCAGGCAAAGAATCCAATGATCTCAGCTTGTATTATAACTTTTGGGGCGCGCCTTTGCTGGCTGACCTAGACCGATCACGACGGCGTGTGGGTGTTTTGCATTCTCCCTGGGTTGGGATTGAGGATTGTTTGCGAGGGCAGAGAGGTCTGATGGACGGAGCGCTGTGCATCAATCAACCGCTCGTGGATTTGGTTCTCCAGGAAATCCCTGAACTCGGCCCGGACCGAGTACGGTTGTTACCCGTAGCGATTCGCCCACATCCAGAGCTGGATGTCGAATCTGTCTTACAGCGACCCGCAAAAAAAGAAGCGGAACCCTGGGTGGTCGGTGTCTGCGGTCGTGTCTCCAAGGAGCAGAAACGCGTCGACCGACTCCCTGAATTTTGCGATACACTGGAGCGTCTGGGAATTCCTTACCGCTTGGAAATTTTAGGATCCGGACCGGAACTGGGTTGGCTGCAGTCGAAAATGTCCGGACGATCGAACGTTGTTTTTCATGGAACTCAAAGGGGATTGGACTATTGGAAAACTCTCGCGAATTGGGATTCGATACTTTTTGTCAGCGATTATGAAGGGATCCCGATAGCGTTAATGGAATGCATGGCTTTGGGGATTGTTCCACTATATCCAGACATTGGCAGCGGCGCGGAATCCTATTTAAAACAAGTGGATGAGGATTGCATCTACTCAGCCTGTGATTTTGAGGGTTTGGCGGAACGATTGAAGCGGATCCAGAAACGCACCGACAATCTGGGCAGATGGATAAATTATAAAAAGTCATTCCGGAAGCCCATCGCTGCGCATTTGAGTGATCAGTACGACACTGTGTATCAGAATTTTGTTGGAGAAATCCTGAACAAACCTTCTGTCTCGACACAGCCCACACTAGAAAGAGCATTTGATATATGGGATTTCCTTCCCTTTGGACTACTGAAGAAAATTCATCCAGCGAGTTTTTACCGATCCGGGATTCAATGATTGAAGCAACAACATGCCGAGATTGAAAGACAAACGAATACTCATCATCGGAGCCAGTACTGGATTGGGATTGGCTGCTTCCAGAGCCGTTCTAGGAGAAGGCGCACAGGTTCTTGGAGTGGGCAGGAATCCGGACTCGCTGGACAAAGCGAGACAGGAATTAGGAGCCTCATTTGAAACGCTTTCGGGTGATGCCTGCTTGAAAGAAACCGCGACCCAAGCGGTTGAAAAAATGACTCAGCTCTGGGGTGGCGTGGATGCGCTGTATCATGTGGCGGGTGGCAGTGGACGGCGATTTGGGGATGGTCCGATCCATGAACTGACCGAATCCGGCTGGGACACCACTCTGGACCTGAATCTTAAATCCATCTTTCTTTCCAATCAGGCCGTCATTCAACACTGGCTCGAACAAAAAGTGTCCGGTTCCATCTTGAACATGGGATCAGTACTGGGAGTCTCACCCTCCCCAAAGTACTTTTCCACACATGCATATGCGGCCGCCAAATCGGCGATCATTGGCATGACTCGATCCATAGCTGCTTATTATTCCTCTCACAATATTCGAGCCAATGTCATAGCCCCCGCTTTGGTAGAAACACCGATGGCAAAGCGCGCGGCGCAAGACGAGACGATTATGAATTTCATTCAGACCAAACAACCCTTGGACGGTGGGCGGATTGGCGAGCCTGAAGATTTGGATGAAGCGGTGATTTATTTCCTGGGTGACGGATCCCGATTTACCACCGGACAAACGCTCTTCATCGACGGCGGATGGATGATCAGCGAAGGACAATATCAGGATTGAATATCAGAGGGCATTTGGAATGAATACTCGATCAGATCAGGATCATCATGAAAGACTCATCGGAATCGATCTGGGTGGATCGAGTGTGAAGATGGTTTTGCTTCATCCGGATGGATCACTGATAGAATCGGTACAGCACGAGTTTGATTTAACGGAACACATGCAATGGGCAGATCAAATCAGCAACCAGTATCATCAATGGAAGCAAAACTGCGCTCGTGAGCCACGCACCGGACTTTCCGCTCCCGGGATCGCAGCGCCGGATGGATCCTGCATTACTCACATGCCAGGGCGTTTAGAAGGATTAGAGCGCTTGAACTGGACTGAGTATTTAGGCTCCAAGAGCCCTGTACCGGTCTTAAATGACGCTCAAGCTGCAGCTCTTGGTGAGAGCTGGCTTGGAGCTGCGAAAGGTATGCAGGAAGTGGTTTTATTGACCCTGGGCACCGGTGTGGGGGGAGCAGTTTTGACTGGCGGCCAACCGTTGAAAGGAAGGATGGGGCGGGCTGGGCATTTGGGTCATCTGAGTCTGGATCCGGCAGGTGAACTGGATATTGTGAATACACCCGGGAGTCTGGAACTTGCGATCGGCAACGCCACTATTCAGAAGAGGACTGAGGGAAAATTTTCGACCACACACGCATTGGTAAAAGCTGTTGAAGCGGGAGATCCTTCAGCACATCAGATCTGGGACAAATCCACCCAAGCCTTGGCGGCGGCCATTGCATCCATGATCAATCTATTTGATCCGGAAGTAGTTTTATTGGGAGGTGGTATTACTCGCGCTGGGCAAACACTCCTTGAGCCGCTTCAAAAGTGGATGGATCGATTCGAATGGCGCCCAGATGGAGAAGCCGTCCCAATCCGACTCGCTACACTGGGCGAACTCGCCGGAGCATATGGCGCAG
>JAUIHU010000482.1 GCA_030432175.1 Verrucomicrobiia bacterium
TTTGGTCGGTTCTCGATCAGCCCGGTTTGAGAATTGGGCTGATTCCTGATGGATCTCATGTGTCTCCCGCATTATTTCGTCTGATTCGCAAAGCTTATGATCCCGATTGCATTTATTTGACAACAGATGCTATGGCAGCCGCAGCGACTGGTCCGGGTAATTTTTATCTTGGTGAACTGGAAGTGGAAGTCGGAGAAGACCAGGTGGTGAGAATGCCTGGAACCAGGCAATTTGCTGGATCCGCATTGAGACCCATGGATGGGATCTTACGCGCAGCTGCGATGTGGCGAGTTCATCCCATGCAAGTTTGGCCACATGTGACCAGTGTGCCAGGCAGGTGGCTGGGTGTGGAAACAGAGCAACCGGTGGTCAATGCCGGGAATTATTGTGAGGCTTATTTTGAACAAGGATTGGATGGACACATTACTGGAATGGATGTCAGCGTTTATCGCAATCATAGGGAGATCAATTCCTTGAAGACAAGCCTGCCAAAAAATTGGCAATTCAATTGACCATGTTTGAAACAAGCAGACATTTTTATCATTTGTAACTATAAAACAAACATGAATTGGAAACAGGAGAGCATTCAGTGGGATGGTAAAAAACGCACATTTCAATGGGCTGGGCCTGATCCCCATCAGTTCCATTCGGATAAAGGAAGCGCTCTTGCATTTGCGTTTCATGGATCGAGTTCGTCGTCTGAATCCATGAAAGGACTTGGACTTGAAAGCTGGGTCGAGAAAGAACATGCATGGCTGGTATTGCCCAACGGAATTGGAGGCGGGTGGAATGATGAGAGACCGCGCCGAGCTGAAAGCACAGGCTATGCGGATGATCCAGGTTTCATATTGGCTATCAAGGACTGGATAACCAACAGGTTCCCGGTTGAACCGGAAAAAACCTTAGGCGCAGGATTTTCCAATGGAGCCATGTTATGCCAAAGGTTAGCGGCAAGAATTCCTGAACATTTTCAGGCATTGGCCAGTGTTTGTGGGGCGATTCCAACTGCAATAGCTGAAACGGCGCTGGAAGTACATCCTGTCTCCCAATACATATTCCTTGGAGGTAAGGATACTGTCATAGGAAATGAGTTTAGTGATCGTTACAAATGGGGGGAAATACTCACTGCCCAACAGACCCTGGATTGGTGGAGCAACAAATGGATACAGGCAGGTCTGAAAATAGAAAATGAAGCGAACCTGTCTTTGGGCGCGCTCGAAAATGGGGTTGATTTGCAAGAAACGACACTTTTCTTCAATCAAGGAAAGTCAATCACTTTGGCTGAGTGGAGTCCTGGCGGACATTTCTGGCCAGGCTCTTCTGAGATAAAATGGCGAGATGAAACAGGATGTGCTGTTTCTCTGGCTGATCGGATCTGGTCTTTTTTTGACCGTCAAGGCATTCAAGGCGTAGAGGATTAACATGGCTCAATGTTAAATCAAATTGATAGGTCCTATGGAAAACTTCAGCAGAACGCCCAATAAGCAAAAGCCCGTTCGTGAACTCAACGAACCGGAATGGAAGTTTCAACTGCATCGTATTATATTCGAGGCTGATACACGCGCGGGACAATGGTTTGATATCATACTGATTATTCTGATATTGCTGAGTCTCACGATTGTCATGCTGGATAGCGTGCATTCGATCCATGATTCTCATGGGCATATCCTGAGATGGGCAGAGTGGATTCTCACGATTTTATTTACAATTGAGTATGTGCTGCGCCTTATGTGCGTGCGCAAACCACTTAATTACGCGGTCAGTTTTTATGGGTTGGTGGATCTCATAGCGATCATTCCTTCGTATCTGAGTCTGCTGATGCCTGGGAGTCAGTATCTATTGTCGATCAGGACTATTCGGGCGTTGAGAGTGTTTCGAGTATTGAAGTTTGTCGAATACCTGAGTGAAGCTGACATGTTGATGCAGGCGATTTACTCCAGTCGCCGCAAGGTAACGGTATTTCTGTTTTCGGTACTGACAATGGTAGTGATCCTGGGATCAATGATGTACTTGATTGAAGGTGAAGAGAACGGGTTCACCAGCATTCCTAAAAGTGTTTACTGGGCTATTGTTACGATGACAACCGTGGGTTATGGTGATATTTCACCACAAACAAATTTAGGTCAGTTTGTCGCAGCGATCAGCATGGTGCTGGGATACGGGATTATTGCGGTCCCTACAGGGATCGTAACCGTTGAAATATCGAAAGCTTTTCGGGACGGGATTCGGACGAATACCCAGGTCTGTGCGAACTGTGCCTTGGATGTTCACGACAACGACGCCAATTTCTGCAAGAAATGTGGAACCAGGTTGTAATATATGTGCCTCACCTTATTTATCGAGCCTTCGGTCAAATGGAGAAATCTCCTACGATTTTCATAATAGCCCTGTTTAAAGCTGATTTGAGGTCCTCCGGACGCAGTGGTTTAGATAAATAGTCATTCATACCGACAGCCAGACACCTTTCCCGATCTCCTTCCAAAGCGTTAGCTGTCAGGGCAATGATCCAAGGTTGCGGGCGGATTTCGCTTTCCCGAATGTGAGCAGTTGCTTCAAACCCACTCATTTCAGGCATTTGGACGTCCATTAGAATCAAGTCATAGTTTCTGGTTTTCATAGATTCAAGCGCTTCTAATCCGTTTCCGGCAACATCAGCCCTGTATCCAAATCTTTTCAGAAGTCGCTTGGCTACCATTTGATTCACACCATTGTCTTCAGCCAGCAGAATAGACATTGGGTAGCTTTTACCCAGCTGAGAGTCTTCTTCAGAAGATGAGGCCTTTTGGTGGACTGGTCCCAAGGTTTCAAAGATTTTTTCAACCCGACAGCAATCCGCAACAGCGTTGAGTAAAGGAGACAATTTGACCGGTTTTTGTAAGAACTTGTCGAATAAGTGATTGGAATTCTGCTTATTGATTTCTTCACGGCCAATTGATGAAAGCAGAATAATCGGTGGACATTCCTTTTTCAGTAACTCTCTTGTTTTTCTCGCCAAAGTGACCCCGTCCATTTCTGGCATCTGCATGTCCAGAATTACAAGATCCCAGCGATCTCCGAGACCATGATTTTTCTCAATCACTTCGAGGGCTTTCTGAGGAGAGGAGAAAAGCTCAATCTTCATTTGCCATTGCTGAAAATAGGCCTGAAGTATTCTCAAATTTGTGGAATTGTCGTCGACGATTAAAACTTTTTTGCCGGATAAATCATGAATGGGTTGGAGCAAATCAACACCATTTTCAGCTTTGGCGCACTTGGTTTTGATTGAGAAATAAAATCTGGATCCAGCGCCTGGTTGACTCTCCAGACGCATACTTCCACCAAGTAATTCAGCCAGTTTTCGACTGATTGCCAACCCTAAACCGGTGCCTCCATGCTTTCGTGTGACCGAAGCATCAACCTGTGTGAAACTTTGGAAAAGTTTATTTTGAGCTTCGTATGGGATGCCTGGTCCGGTGTCACGAATACAAAATTCAATCTCACATTCAGTCTCCGGCTCAATTTTGACTTGCTGACATAAGCGCAGCGATACAACCACTTCTCCTGTATTCGTGAACTTAACCGCATTGCTGACCAGATTACAGATGATCTGTCTGAGACGGGTCGGATCACTCTGGATCCAGGATGGAGCCTCTGTCGGGAATTCAAAGGCCAGCTCAATTCCCTTTTCCGCTGCCTTAGGAGCATATAAATCCAGGCTTTCTTCTACTAAACGTCGCAAGTCGAAACTTTGAATCTCCAACTCCAGTTTGCCTGATTCAATTTTAGAAAAATCCAGTATGTCATTAATGATGACGAGCAATGTCTCCCCTGATGATCTTATAATTTCCAGAAACTCTCTTTGCTCGTCATTCAAATCTGTTTCCCATAGAACGCTGGTCATCCCAATTACTCCGTTCATCGGCGTGCGAATCTCGTGACTCATGTTAGCTAGAAATGCGCTCTTGGCTTTAGATGCTTTCAGCGCTTCTTCCTTAGCCTGAACTAAATCCCTTTCTGCCTTCTTGCGTTCAGAAATATCTCGCACCATGCCGGTGAAATAGATTTCACCATGAATCTCCATTTGGCTGACACTAAGATCAAGCGGGAAAACTTCGCCATTCTTTCGAACGGCCTCCACTTCACGGCCAATGCCAATAATATGTGGGACCCCAGTTTCCAAGTACTTTTGGATATAGCCATCGTGCCGATCCGCATGTTCTGCCTTCATCAGAGAGCTAACATTCCTTCCCAAAGCTTCCTTT
>JAUIHU010000483.1 GCA_030432175.1 Verrucomicrobiia bacterium
GATCGACAGTTTGCCGGCAACCTGGATGATGTTGCTGTTTTTGATACCATCCTCACTGAGGAAGAGATCAGGTTGGCAATGATGGGTGACTTTTCTTCTTTCAAAGAAGGTGACAACCCACCAGTCATTACGACACATCCGCAAACGCAGGATATCGAGCCTGGTGATACTTTGACATTATCTGTCGTCGCAACCGACGCAGCTGAATACCAGTGGTTCAAAGGTGGTGTTGAAATAGAAGGAGCAACCAGCCAGACGCTGGTGATCGAAAACGCAGTTGAAGCTGACTCAGGACAATACTCAGTTCGAGTCTCGAATGCTGAAGGAGCTATCGCCAGTTTGCCAGCTCAGGTGAATGTCGAAGTGTTAATCCTCCCACCCGTGATTACCGATCAACCCACTGATTTCACAGTCATTGAAGACGACCAGGTCACGATGCTTGTCGAGGCTCAAGGTTTGGAGTTGAGCTATCAATGGTTTTATGAAGGTGAAATCATTGAAGGAGCGACAACTGCTTCGCTAAGTTTCGATCCTGTCACTTTGCAGGACGCTGGACATTATTCAGTGGAAGTATTTAATACAGCTGGGTCTGATGTAAGTGACCAGATCCTGATGACTGTCACTCCTTTGGTTCGTCCCCCAACCATTTCGTTACAACCTTCCAACGTGATTGCAGAGGAAGGTGACAGCGTGGAACTTTCGGTGACGGTTACAGGAAGTGAGCCTTTTACTTACCAATGGTTTTTCGAGGGTGAGATAATTGAAGGAGCTACTGCCTCCATCCTGTCATTCTCCAGCATCGCCCTGTCTGATAATGGGGTTTATACAGTTGAGATCAGTAATTCAGCTGGCTCGATTGTTTCAAACCAGGCACGCATTCAGGTGATTGTGCCTGGAATTCCTCCACGGGTGATTGGTCATCCAAGATCTGCAAATGTGGTTGAAGGAGACATTATTGCTTTCGCCGTCGTGGCGATTGGAACTGAAACATTGCGTTATCAATGGTTCCACGACGGGCAATTGATTCCAGGAGCCACAAATTTCCGTTACACGATTCAGGAAGTCAATGAGTCTCACGAAGGCGAGTACACCTGTACCGTTACTAATACTGAGGGATCTACCACCAGTCTGGTAGCATTTCTGAACGTGGCTAAGTTGGTGCCTGCGCCGGAAATCCTGGCTCAACCTTCCGTAGTCAATGCGCCGCGAAATGGTGAAGCACGTATCTCCATTTTGGTGAATGGTGAAGATATCTCTTATCAATGGCGATTGAATGGAATCGAAATCCCTGGAGCTATCAATCCTGATCTCATTATCAATCCGGTTACCGAAGCTGACAGTGGAATCTATGATGTGGTTCTTACCACAACAGGAGGATCTGTTACCAGTGATCCTATCGAACTGAATGTTGGTGAAGAGTGGAAGCTATTGATGCGACTCAGCTTCGAGACTATGGTTAATGGAGTCGTCCAGGATATCTCTGAATTCGGTAACCATGGTCGGATTGAGACAGCGGAAGGATGGCCCGAGCCTGAAATCGTCGATGGCGCTCCAGGTCTGGGAAATGGAATTCGTTTCACTCCAAATGAACAAGGTTACGGCG
The DNA here is from genome assembly GCA_030432175.1 of Verrucomicrobiia bacterium. Taxonomy (GTDB): domain Bacteria; phylum Verrucomicrobiota; class Verrucomicrobiia; order Limisphaerales; family JAUIHU01; genus JAUIHU01. Next base: position 1,604 of record JAUIHU010000483.1, read on the forward strand.
CTCAATGGATCCGCATCGCGCACAACGAATCGTTGAATCTAACAGATTCTTTTACAATTGCCGCATGGGTTTATGACGAGGGAAGTAACTTTGGACAGATCGTGGACAAAGCTCTGGTTCCTGGATCTGGCTTGTGGGGGCCAAGCTCATACGGACTAGCCGCTGACAAGTTTGGACAAGACAGCGTCTATTTCTTTGAAAGCAACGGCGCTGTGGGATTCAGAGACCAATCTGCTGGGTTTACTATTCCTAAAGAAGTGTGGACTCATATCGCTGTGAGCTATGATGGGACTTTCTTACGTTACTTCCTGAATGGAATTGAAGAGAAAGCAATCGCAGTCGAGTCAGCTTTGATACCTAACCTGTCCGACCTGATCATTGGCAACCGCTTGGCGAATGGTTTAAACCGAGGAGATAACCGCAGCTGGAACGGAATCCTGGATGAAATAATGATCTTTGATTCAGCTGAGTTTGTGCCGACTATTATGGACGGATCTCATCCTGCCTTTGAAATAGCGCCACCGGCAGAACCAGCGCCATTATTGGTCGATCACTCCAGCTTGATTCAAGATGGTTTAGAGTTCAAATGGCCAGCTGAGTTTGATGATTACAAACTTCAGTACACAGACGATCTGACTTCAGGTGTCTGGACAGACTTCAACGTCACCGCGTTTGAGGATGAAGGCTGGTTGAAAGCTATCATCCAGTTGAACAAGCAAGTTCCTCATCGCTTGTTCAGATTAGTGCCTGGAGACACTCCTTCGGTAGTCGCTCCGGACGAAGCTGTTGAAGTTTCGGTAACTCCAGATCCGGCTCAACCAGGTGGACTTATACTCAACTGGCCAGCGTCATCGGTCATTTATCAGGTGGAATATACCACTTCGATCCAAAATCCGGTTTGGCGTCCAATGTCCGTTTTAGTGACAATTCAAAACGGTATGAATACTGTTAAGATTGCTCCTAATCTGGCATTCGAAGCGCAGATGTTCCGTGTGGTTCCTCTGTCAGCTGGAAATTAAAATTCAACCCAATCTCTTGCAGAAAAGTTACTTTCTGCAGTGGAATATGAAAACCGTCAGACTGAGTCTGACGGTTTTCGTTTTTTTAGGTGGATTAATGGTAGATTGAAGATTACTAACGTCAGAAAATACTTCCACTATTCAGAATTTTGTCTTTTAATCCATTTTCATGATCCCATGCGTATTGAAATCTCGGGAGCAGAACTTGTTTAACGTTCGGAAATCCGCGCTACCGCTTGGTTTTAAAAAAAGGAATGCGTGGTCTGGATTCACATTGATTGAATTGCTGGTAGTCATTGCGATCATTGCGATTCTAGCCAGCATGCTCTTGCCAGCCCTGAGTAAAGCCAAGGAGAAAGCCAAGGCAATAAACTGTATTTCCAACCTCAAGCAATGGGGCGTCGGTTGGAATGTTTATGCTATGGAAAGCAAGGATAAACTTCCAAGTGGATTGTCTGTCGGTTGGTCTCGGGGAGAATGGATTAACGCGCTTCAGAAGCACTGGGCGCAAAAAGCCTGGTTGCTAAGATGTCCAGTGGCTCAGGAACGACGTCGTACCCCGTCGGGGCGCACTTTCTATGATTATGGTGGTCCTCGTTCCGCGTATATCATGGCAAGAGGAAGCCATTCCAATAATGAAATAGCCAGTTACGGCATGAATAACTGGGGGTACTCCGCTGATCGGGATATTCAAGGTCGCGCTAAAGAATGGCATTGGGGTAAGATGAGCAACTCCAGTCCAGCGTCAATTATTCCTTTATTTATGGATGCCATGTGGCGCGGAGGTGGTCCGTGGTTCGGTCCAAGACAGGCATACATGCCATCCAGGAATCCCGGAGAATACTCTGCACAATCCCAGTTCTTTAACTGGGAAATGCAGCATTTCGCTTTTCCGAGGCATGGGAATGCGATTAATATTTTATTTATGGATGGTTCGGTTCGAAAAACCAAACTGATTGAGCTTTGGGGGTTAAAGTGGCATCGTAATTATGATACTGAGGAATGGACACGTCGACTGACTTTACCTGATTGGATGAAATAGATTTCGTAGCTTAATCAAATCAAATCAAACCTGAACAGACCGCTATTTTCCTTTTTACTGGGGAATTTCAGCGGTTTTTGTTTTACTCTCGCAGCATGCACCTCATTTCGATCAGATCATCAATTTTATGTCGCTGCCTTCAACTTGCAGTTGCTTGGATGGTTACCAATATCTCCGCTGCGGCAGAGCGGCCCCCAAACATTGTTATCATTTTCACAGATGACCAGGGATATCAGGACTTGGGAGTTTTCGGAGCCGAAGGGTTTGATACCCCAAACATCGACCAGTTGGCGGCCGAAGGAGGGCGATACACTCATTGGTACGCGGCACAGGGGGTTTGTTCTGCATCCCGGACCGCTTTATTGACCGGTTGTTATCCGAATCGAATAGGGATTCATGGCGCTTTGGGACCCCGAAATCAACATGGTATCAATTCAAACGAATTGACTCTGGCCGAGTTAGTCAAACAGAAGGGCTACAAAACAGCCATATATGGAAAATGGCATCTAGGACATCATCCAGAATTTCTTCCAACCCGACACGGATTTGATGAGTTCTTCCCGT
>JAUIHU010000484.1 GCA_030432175.1 Verrucomicrobiia bacterium
CGAGTCAGACCAGTCAGACCAGTCAGACAAGTCAGACAAGTCAGACAAGTCGGACAAGTCGGACCAGTCAGACCAGTCAGACCAGTCAGACCAGTCAGACAAGTCGGACCAGTCAGACCAGTCAGACCCGTCAGACCCGTCTCAGGCGCTGCAACTACTGAATGCCCTCAGAGACCAGGAGAATGTCTTGCCAATGAATCTTTTCAACCAACAGCGATCCAACAAATCTGGAAAGTCTGCTAAACCATGGTAATACGTTTATCTAATTTTCTGTCACACTTAGAAAAATTCGTTCTCTTTTGCGTCATTTTCTGCATGGCGGGATTGTTACATTCGCCAGCTCAAGATATTGGGTTCACCGCATCTATTGACCGTGAACGCGTGTATGTTGGTGAAAGTCTGATCCTGACCTTGACTATCACAAATGGTAAACCCAGCAATCTGACCAGCTTTCCCGATATCGAAGGTGTGGAAGTTAAGTCTCTTGGCACGCGATCCAATATCAGCTGGCTCAATGGTGTCCAGATGCAGTCGCAGACGTACAATTATCTCTTAACACCTCAGCGAGCAGGGGATTTTGAGATTCCTGAGTTCGTAGTCACAGTAAATGGTCGCATCTACAGCTCCCAACCCAAAACCTTCCAGGCTTTGCCCAGAGATAGAAGCAATGAAACATCCAGTGATTTGGAGTTGTATGGAGCCTTCCTCAAAGTTGTTAATCCCCCAGATCAAGTATATGTCGGGCAAATAATCCCAGTTGAATTAAGATTATACTACAAAGAAGGGGCCAATATCTCCTATCCCAGTTTGAGTGGCGATGGCTGGCGATTTGGCAAAACAACCGGCAATGAAATGGGAAGGCAAGTGTTTGATGGTCAAGTATTCAACCTGGCAGTTTTCCAGTTTTCAGCAACTGCTTACAAAACAGGCCAATTGAAATTAGGACCTTTTGACTGCGAAATGAGCATCCCGGTAGATGACGGCAGATCCAGACGTGGGAACAGCTTTTTTGGATTCAATACTCGGCGAATGCAGAAAATCACTTTATCTACATCGGACCCAATAGAAGTCACCAGTCTACCTTTGCCACGGGCGGAAGCTCCTCCGTCGTTTAATGGGGCTATCGGTCGTTTTGACCTGCAAGTCACTCCACTTTCAACTGAAGTTAAGGAAGGGGATCCAATAACGCTCAAATTGCGAGTTTATGGAGAGGGAAATTTTAAATCAATCTCATTTCCGATGCCAGAAACATGGCAGAATTTTAAATCATATCCTCCCGAAGTGAGCTGGGAACCTCAAAATGAACTTGAGATTCGTGGAATTAAAGTTTTTGAACTAACAATCGTTCCCAATGACCGGGAAGTTCAGGAAATTCCTATGATCGAATGGTGTTACTTTGATCCAGAGAAATCTAAATATGAACTTGTCCAGCGGGGACCATATAAAATCAAAGTCAATCCGTCAGACAACCAAACCAACGTAATTCCTGAATCCTTTTCGGCTAATGCGGATACGATACCTGGCATTGACCCACAATGGGCTCACATCAAACCAAGAATTGGTAGTGATGGAACTTTCACATTAGCTTGGACCCATACCACTTGGTTTTGGGCTCTTGAAGGTGCGCCTTGGCTGGGATTTTTAGTTTTTCTGGGATGGAATCAATGGTTGCGGCCAAAGTCAAACATGAGGAAAGAAGATCCAGCAAGAAAGCTCAGGCAATACTGGCTGAAGAATTGTCAGGATTTGAAAAAAGATCTGGAGAACTCAGACTGGCAGGGATTTTATTCATCTCTGTATCGAGGAATACAGATGGCTTTAGGTTGCTATTGGGGAATACCATCCGAATCCATCACACAAGATACAATTGAAGTTCAAAATCAACAAAAATCATTACCTGAGCCCCTACTGGAAACTGTCCATGATTTATTCAACAAATGTGATCAGATTCGTTATGCTCCCTTCCGAGGCGGATTGAAAGAAATGAAAGAAGACTTTCCGAAAGTGGAAGAATTGGTTGAGTTTGTGGGAGGCGAGATGGACAAAGCTAAAACAGCAATCAAAGAAGCATGAACCAGAGCATTTTGAGATTAACAGTCATTCTAGTCTTATGGTGTTCGTTGCTAACTCAAGGGCAAACTCAATCCATTTCGGATTCTGTTCAACGCTCCCTGACTTTCGAGGAAGCGAATCGGATGTTTGAGGAAGGGAACTATGAATCTGCTGCCAGGAATTATGAGAGTTTAATATCAGTCGGTCCCATCACAGCGGATCTTCTGTTTAATTCTGCCAATGCTCTATGGAAGACAGGAAATCGCGGCCAGGCATTGTGGAGATGGCGGCAGGCAAGAGCCTTGAGCCCAACTGACGAAGATATTTTGTTAAATCTAAACCTGGCTCGCAGCGAGCTCGGTCGCCCCCCTGTGGAAGGAGATCTGCTCAGCTTGCTTGAAAATTATGCCAGTAGCTTGAGTCCGCACAATTGGGCTGTATTGAGTTTGGTCCTGAGTTATGGCTTGGTTGGGGCTTTAATCTGGAACCGTATTAAATCCTCAAATAATCAATCCGGATATGGATCGGTATTTGTTATTGGTGTTCTATTGATTTTTATGATGATTGGAGCTTCACATCTGGCTTGGCGCTCTCGCGGTCATATCCATGATGTGGTCACGATCGAAGAAGATGCAGCTTTGCGATTTGGTCCTCTGCCAGAATCAAAAATATCCAAGAGAGTTCCTGCTGGATCTGAAGGGCGCGCTTTGGACCGAAAAAATGACTGGATTCAGGTCGAGTTTGAGGGGGGAGCCAAGGGTTGGACCCGTGTTCAAAATTTAGGTTTTGTCTTTCCTGATTCTCCACTGTCTAATAGTGGGCAGTAAGACGCCATCGGGGTGTCCCAGCAGTCGTAATGAATATCATCATCGTCGGAGCAGGTGAAGTTGGGAGGCATTTGGCTCAAAGCCTTTCCAGTCAAGCCCATTCCATCACATTGATCGAATCATCAGAGGCCAAAGCTTCTGATTTGAATGAAAACATGGACATTCGAACTGTCTATGGAAACGGCGCATCGGCGATGAATCTGGTTGAGGCGCATGTGGCCGAGTGTGAACTCTTTCTTGCAGTCACCAGTGATGATAACACCAATCTGGTTTCCGCTTCTGTAGCCAAAAAACTGGGCGCACATAAAACGATAGCTCGCACGCATGGGAAAGTTCAGCAGGAATGGTTGTTCGACTATAGAAGACACTTTGGTATTGATTATCTGGTTTGTTCCGAACGCCTTACAGCGATTGAACTGGCAAAGTATGTGCGAAACCCTGATACCATCGCTGTGGAGGAGATTGCTCGTGGGAAGATAGAAATTCAACAGAAGAGCGTTCCATCCAAAAGTCGAGCAGTTGGAAAGACCCTGGCGGAAATCCAACTGCCGGAAAGGGTCAGAATTGCATTTATCCAACGTGGTAAAGTGAGTTTTGTTCCTTCAGCAAGTGAACAACTATGCGCTGGAGACATTGTGACATTGTTTGGGGAACCCAAATCGTTGAATGAAAAAATGGCTTATTTCAACGAGCAGGAGGATGATCACGATAAGCATGTCGTGATATTCGGCGGAAATGAATATGGATTTGCCCTGGCTCAGATGCTTGAAGGGAGCAAGTTTAAAGTTCGTATTCTGGAAACTGACCGCTCTCGTTGCGAGGAGTTGTCTCATACTTTGCAGCAAACGGTAGTGATCCATGGTGACGCCACCTCCATGCAGCAATTGAAAGAAGAGCAGATCGGGCAGGCTGATTTCTTTATCGCTGTGAGCGAAGAGGACGAGGACAATGTGATGACCTGCCTCCAGGCCAATAACCTTGGAGCCAAACGCTGCGTGGCGCTGGTGCATAGAGCGGATTACGCCGACGTCATTTCCAAGTCTAAAGACAGATTAGGCATTCACGGTGTGGTTAGTCCCAGAGAGGCTACCAGTCGTGATCTATTGCGGTTTATCAGCGCCCAGCGGTTCCACATCATTGCATCTCTTGGAGGGGGGATTGAAGTTCTGGAATATCATTTAAAACCATCCAGTCAATGTATTGGAAAAAAGGTTTCGGAAATCTCCTGGCCGGAGGGCGCGGGTCTGGTTGCTTTACTGCGTGATCACAGCGCTCGAGTTCCAGTAGCAGATGATACGCTGGAGGAAGGGGATGTGGTATATGGCATTGTTTCCCCAAGGGCTAAA
>JAUIHU010000485.1 GCA_030432175.1 Verrucomicrobiia bacterium
GGTATCGGATTTGTTCCTCAGGAAGGAGCTCTGTTTGATGGAATGACCGTGGAAGAACACCTTGGTTTTGCGTTGCGCATCAGAAAGTGGCCTGAGAAAGATGTAGTGGAACGGATCCAGGAACTCGCTGGCTGGCTTGGGATTACGTCATTGTTGAAACGCTTTCCACAGGGACTCAGCGGAGGAGAGCGGCAACGTGTAGCGCTCGGTCGCGCCATGTCCTTTCGCCCGGAAATACTTTGTCTTGATGAACCACTCAGCGCCCTGGACCAACCAACTCGCCACGCTATTTGTGACACGCTCCAGAAGGTCAAAGAAGAAACTCATTTGACGATCCTGCACATCACTCACAGTCTGGACGAAGCGCAAAGGTTGCTGGATGATTTATTTTTAATGTCGGATGGAAGACTCCGAGAAGCATCAGACGCGGAAAAACATTCACTGGTCAACCTCCGGGACTCCAGTCTGAAAGATTTATTTCAATTTAATCAAACCACCGAACCGGCAAGGGATAGCGTCGCTTAAATGAATCACTCAATGCGGCGGTGAACCTGAGCTGAACGAATGTAGCTAATGAAAACCACACTCAACCACCACTGGATATATAATACTTGCCTCCTCATCGCTGGCGCGCTGGTCTCTCAGGCGCAGACGACACCCGAAGAAGTAAAAAATAATTATCGGGTGACAGCAGAAAAAATCATCGAAGCCGCCACCGCCACTGATTTTGCCTACGAACGCCTGGGCGAGATGGTGGACACATTCGGGCCACGGCTGAGTGGATCCGGGAATCTGGAAGCTGCGATCAATTGGGCTCTCGAAGAAATGAAAGCGGATGGATTAGCCAATGTGCATGGCGAAGGTGTTATGGTTCCGCATTGGGTACGAGGTGAAGAATCGCTGGAAATGACTTACCCGCGCCCGCACTCTATGGCCATGTTGGGATTGGGAGGTTCAATTGGCACACCCAGTGAAGGTATAGAAGCGGAAGTTATTGTCGTCAATGATTTCATTGAACTGCGACAACGTGCAGATGAAGCCAATGGCAAAATCGTCCTGTTCAACACTCCGTTTACCGAATACGGCAAGACAGTCATGGTGCGTGTCATGGGTGGTATTGAAGCATCCCGAGCCGGAGCGGTGGCCAGCTTAATTCGATCGGTCGGACCTTTCTCAATGCAGACACCTCATACAGGCGGAATGAGCTATCAGGAGGGAGTGCGCAAGATTCCTCACGCTGCAATTACTATTGAGGACGCAGAAATGCTGCACCGGATGCAAAAAAGAGGTGTCACTCCCAAACTACGACTCAAGATGGGAGCGCATACATTGCCTGATGCGCCATCCCGCAACGTGATTGCCGAGATACTCGGATGTTCTAATCCTGAAGAAGTCGTAGTTCTGGGCGGGCATATAGATTCGTGGGATGTCGGCCAGGGCGCAATGGATGATGGAGGTGGTTGTCTGGCCGCCTGGGAAGCGTTGCGAATTATTCACAACCTCGGACTCAAACCGCGCCGAACGATCCGCTTGGTTTTGTGGACCAATGAAGAAAATGGGTTAAAGGGAGCCCTGGGGTATCGTGATCAGCATGAAGATGAATTGGACAAACACATCATGGCGATGGAATCGGACTCAGGAGTCTTTTCGCCAGAGGGATTTGGTTTTGCCGGTTCTGATGCAGCAGCTGAATATGTCAAGGCTATCTCTGAGTTGCTTGAGCCAATCGGTTCCAACAGGATTCGCTTTCAAGCAGGTGGCGCGGACGTCATGCCATTGCATCGCAGAGGTGTTCCAATCATGGACTTGCAAGTCGATGGATCTCGCTACTTCTGGTATCATCACACCAATGCCGATACGTTGGACAAGTTAAAGCCTGACGAACTTGCCAAATGCGCAGCCACCATGGCAGTGATGTCCTATATCATAGCGGACATGCCAGTGGCCCTGCCAAGGTAAAAGACATTCAATAGAAATTTACCCGTTCAGTGCAGTATTGCACTCGAAGCCTGAACACGGCTTGAAGTGTATTTTGTGAAATCTGTCGTGCTCATCAGACTGAAGCTTTCAGAAAAGCAACTTAAGAAAAACAGATAAGACCATAATATAAAATAATATATATGAAGCGCACCGCGTTGTACAACGCTCACGAAAAAGCAGAAGCCAGATTTGTTGAATTTGGAGGTTGGGAAATGCCCGTGCAATACCGTGGCATCTTGCAGGAACACGAAGCAGTTCGCAAAAAAGCAGGAGTTTTTGATATATCTCACATGGGCGAGTTTCGGATTCAAGGATCCGGCGCATTGGATTTCTTGTCCAGATCACTGACGAATGATCCGACCAAATTAGAATCCGGTCAGGGTCAATATACGCTTCTACCGAATGACAAGGGTGGGGTGATTGATGATTTGTATTTATACCGGCTTTCCAATGAAGAATTCCTGGCCATTGTCAACGCGTCCAGGATCCAGGAGGACTGGGAGGCCCTGACACAACGACTCAAAGTTCTGGGCATGTCTGCTTCAGTCGATTTGACCAATGAATCTGATCAATGGTCCGCCCTCGCGGTGCAAGGTCCGAATTCCAGAGCAATCCTGGAATCACTCATGGGAAATGGACCTGCAAGTCTAAAAAAGAACCGGCTTGGGTTTTTCAAATTTGAAGACCTCCAACTATTTGTAGGCTGCACAGGTTATACGGGTGAAGATGGATTTGAGATCCTGTTACCCAATGAAATCGCAGAAAAGTTCTGGGATGCGCTGCTAAAAGCCGGATCTGAATTTGGACTTGCACCCGCTGGCTTAGGATGTCGGGACACGCTTAGATTGGAAGCGTGTTTTCCGCTCTACGGCCATGAACTGAATGAAACGACATCACCGATTGAAGCGGGATTGGGTTGGGCTGTTAAGTGCGTACCGAATCGGGATTTTCCAAGTGAAAACATTTTTACCGGACAGAAAGAAACTGGGCCCGAAAGAAAACTCGTGGCTCTGGAGATGATTGGAAAAACTCCCCCACCAAGAGAGGGATATCTACTTTATAAAGACTCTGAAGGAGGATCGGCTGTTGGAATCATTACAAGTGGCGCCTTGAGTCCCACTTTTCGAAAAGGAATCGCCATGGGTTATATAACGGCCAGCTTGACTGAGCCCGGAACTGAATTATTCGCAGAGATTCGCAACAAGCGTTACTCGGCAAGAGTGATTAAGAAGCCTTTCTATAAGAAAGAGTCCTGATCAAGGAGCCAAATACAGTCCTGCCAGGCTATGCAAACCCAAATTCCCAATCTCGTGTAGACTGGGGATAGGTCAGAAGTTTCATTGAAAAGCGAGGGTATCCGTTGCATGTTCGCTGTTTTACAACACACTTCGTCTTGAAATGAAGAAAATCGCCATTATTGCAGGGACTAATCGGAAAGGATCCAACACGCTTAAAGTCGCGAAGCAGATTCGGGAAATGTATCAGAAATGCGGAGCTGACGTGGAATTACTGGATCTCAGCCAGCTTCCAGCTGAAATCTTCACTCCGGACGCGTATGAAACCAAACCGGCTTCCTTCCAGCCCTTTTCTGAAGCGGTATTAAGGTCCGATGGGTTGGTCATCATTACGCCGGAATATAACGGAGGCCCTCCCGGGATTTTGAAATTCTTCATTGATATGCTGAAATTTCCGGAAAGCTTTGATTCCCGTCCGGTGGCGTTCATTGGGATTGCTGCGGGGAACTGGGGAGCGCTCCGTCCGGTGGAACAGCTACAGCAGATTTTCGGGTATCGGAATGCCTATATTTATCCCAGACGCGTTTTTATTCCTGGAGTGGTGGAAGCTCTGAATGATGGCGATAAAATCAAGGATGCCGACCTGAAATTGCGTTTGGAAACACAAGTGGAAGGGTTTCTGGAGTTTGTTAATGCTGTCGGGAGGCAAGAAAATTAATAATAATTTCTTTTAGAGTCATAGAACACAAAAGTTAGAAAATCTAGGTATTAAAGGAGGGTGGTTGTTTATCGGTTCAGCCATTTCAAAAGCCGGCCCCTCTCGCTGAGCTGGGGTTCAACATTTCCAGGACACCACTCATTCTTAATCACACTCGTAATGAACAGGGCCAGTCAAAGAATTTTGGCTCTTCGGAGTTTTTAGTGGGTGGTCTTAGGCAGCAAATTCAATTTGCCGCAGAAAAATAAGATTCTAATCCTATAGTTTTCAAAATTTCTGAAGC
>JAUIHU010000486.1 GCA_030432175.1 Verrucomicrobiia bacterium
AATGACAGAGGTCAGAACGGAGTTTGAAGAATCTGTTTTCTATGATGTTTCAGCATGGAATTTCCTGATGTCGTTTGGGTTGGAGGCTGTAGAAATGAAAGAATGGGATCCAGCATGGCAAGGCGAAATCATTCATTCGGTCGAACAATGGCGAACTGCCGTTTCAAAGAAATCCCCAGAACCGACCAGCGCCGCCGGATCGGTCTCAGCGCCATACGCATGGGCTTTTGATTGGCGAGATTCCAATACACCCAAGGCCCTTTACCAAATACTGAGCGAAGGGTATGTCACATACGTTGCCACACAATCCTTTGAATCTGAAACCGAGAATCAACCTTATCAAGGACAGCCTGGAACCATAGTTGTTCTGAACCGGCAGGATTACTCAGGATCACGAGAGTTCAGTCATTTACCCACCACCTCTTTACCTGATTTTATTGAAAACCTGGATTTTCAAGTACCCAGTCCGGTCGCCTTGACTTCAGGTTTGACTCCAGGTGGGCCTGATCTCGGTAGTTCCACTTTTAAAAGATTAGAAGCTCCACGGATAGGACTTTGGGTGGGATCAGGCGTCAGCGCTTACAGTTCTGGAGAAATCTGGAAGTTGTTGGATTTTGATTACGAAATACCCGTGTCTTTGTTAGAGACTGGAGATCTAGGTGGAATCAATTGGAATCGATACAATGTCATGATTCTTCCACCGGGAGGATACTTCGGCATTTCAGATTCTGTGGTTCAGGAATTGAAAGAATGGACCCGAGCAGGTGGAGTTTTAATTGCCGTGCAGGGCGGCGCTAAATGGGCAGCTGACAAAGGGATTTTATCAGTTGAATTCACGCGAGCTGACCAAGGCTCTCCAGAGCCAGAAAATTCTCGACGTCCTTATCAGGAACGAAGTCTGGATCAGGCCCTCAAACTCGTTCGAGGAGCTATCTTTATGTCTGAGCTGGATTTGTCCCATCCAATAGCGTTTGGTTTCGAAAACCACCTCTTGCCTGCTTTCAGAAATACCACAGATCTGATGCAGCCCTCCTCTGATCCTTATGCTAATGTCTCGATGTATGCGGAAGATACACTACTGAGTGGATATATTTCGAAAGGCAACCTGGAGTTGCTCAAAGGAACTGCCAATGTTATCGCTGACAGATATGGTTCGGGCAATGTGATTTACTTTGCAGATAATCCCAACTTCAGATCGTTCTGGAAAGGCACACAAAGGATGACGCTGAATGCAATTTTCTTTGGAAGAACATTTTGAATGATCTGAAAATTTCGATAATTGAAGGGTTCAGTTAAAAAGAAAAACCCCGCAAAAGTAAATTTTGCGGGGTTTGATTTATAAAAAATAAGAATAATTACAGTAGGATTATTCCAAAATTGTGCTCCAACGCAGATCGTGAATCCAGTTAGCTAACTGCTGAACTTCGTCAGTGGAGAGCTTGTCTTTGAATCCGATCATAGGAACAGGACCCCACTTGCCTTGTCCACCGTTGTTAATTTGTTCGGTGATTTTTGCAACAGCTTCAGGATCTTCTTTGTATTTGTCAGCCACTTGCATGTAAGCAGGTCCGACCAGTTTCTTGTCCATTTGGTGGCAAGTGAAACAAGTGTTTTTTGTTGCCAGTTTTTGAACTTCGGCAGAGTTGCTTGGCACCATTTTATTGGCGACAAAGAAAACTTCTCCACCTTTTTTCATGAAGCAGCCGAACATGTGAACAGGACCGTGAGGAGCCATTTGTCCATCGGCTTCAGCTCCGACGAGCAACTTCATTGAAGCGCCGGATCCGTCAGTCACTTCAACTGATTCTCCTGCGCTCAAAGTTCCGTCAGCTTTAAGTTCTGCATTCAGAACAACAGCTAAACGAGTCAAATTGTCAGCGCCATTTGCAAATTCAACCAGTTTAGAAACGTCGATACGAGCTGGTTTCGGCAAGCTGGCTGGTTTTGGAGCTTTGCGTAAAGCAGAGAATTTCAATACTGGAGACTGATCTTCTCCCTTAGATAGAATGCCTCGTACTTGGACAAGGTCATTCACAGAGACATCTTGTTTGTCATCAGCGACAACTGCAACGGCTCCTGATTTGTCTTGAACAAAGAAAACAGTGCCATCAGGAGTGTGAGCTTTTGCGGTAACAACTCCCTGAATTTGTTGTTTCGACCCATCTCCAGCAGACTTCAAATCGTCTACGCTGGCTGCGATGGTGGACTGAGCAACTACAACGCCCAGAATTACAGAACTTAGTGTGATAAGGTTTCTACTGAATGGTTTCATCATAAAGCTTTTGACGAATCAATTTCTTAATCCATTGAAGCAAAAGTCGGAATTTACCGATATTAAGTAACGGGAATTTGCTTAAAAGAAACAAGGAATCCAATAAAAATTTTAAAAATTTTATTCAGGATGGATTCCTCTAATTTCATTCATTTGTTTTGCTGCTGAAAATTGGTGTGTTAATCAGCGTTAACAGAGCCTCAATATGAGGGAGTTGCTCGGCCAAATGAAGCCGGCAACTTGCGTAATTTCAACTCAGGTTTCTTTTCTTCAAGAAAAGATACTGCCCATTCCTCCGGAAACAGAATGACAGCTTTGTCGTCCGAGTCAAATGCCAGCCTGCATCCAGTTGGCAAATCCGATTCGTCCAATTCCTTGGCTGCTTCCTGATCCACCCAGCGAATGGCTCGCCATGGGGAAGGTTCCAGCCTCGACTCTGCGCCGTATTCCGTTTCAAGCCGATATTGGAAAACTTCAAACTGAAGCGGCCCCACAGCGCCAAGCAACGGAATTCTTTGAGTCGATGTTTTCGTGTAAAAAGCCTGAACCACTCCTTCACGCAGTAAGTGATCAATCCCAGCGCGAAATCTCTTGAACTGTGCGGTAGATCCACTATGCAAGAACGAAAAGTACTCGGGAGCAAACTTGGGAATCGATTCGTATTCTATGGCTTCGTCTTCTGTCAACGTGTCACCAATCCCAAATGCCTGGTGGCCTACAATCCCAATCACATCTCCAGCATAAGCCTCATCCACAGTTTCTCGATCTGATCCAAACAGTTTGTGGGAACTGGATAATCTGACATTCGTTCCCGATTTCGTGTGCTTGACACGCATATCGCGAGAGAACTTGCCGGTGCAAATCCTCATAAATGCGATCTGATCCCGGTGTTTGGGATCCATATTCGACTGAATTTTAAATATAAATCCTGAGAACTTTGGCAAAGTGGGCCGGAGGGATTCTCCTTTGGATTTACGCGGGACTGGCGCTGGAGCGTATTGAAGAAAGGCGTCCAGTAACAATTGAACACCAAAGTTGTTGATAGCGCTTCCGAAAAACACAGGCGTCATGTCGCCAGCAAGGACAGCCGCCTGATCGAAGGTCTCACCCACTTCATCCAGCATTTCAATTTCTTCCAGCAATTTACTGTGGCTGGCATCAGTCATTTTGGATGCGACTTCCTGATCCCTCACGTCCTGTACTTTCACCGGCGCTCGATAAACACCACCGGCAGTTCGTTCAAAAAAATGCGCCTTCCGTGCGATCCGATCGTAAACTCCTTGAAAATCAGGCCCCATTCCCAGCGGCCAGTTCATCGCGCTGACCCGAATCTCCAGCACACGCTCCAACTCATCCAGCAGTTCCAGCGGATCTTTAGCCGGCCGGTCAAGTTTGTTCATGAATGTGAAAATGGGAATGCCTCTCATCCGGCAGACCTCAAACAGTTTGCGTGTCTGACTTTCTATCCCTTTCGCTGCATCCACTACCATCACCACTGCATCGACCGCCATCAATGAACGATAGGTGTCTTCCGAGAAATCATTGTGTCCAGGAGTATCCAGCAGATTGACGTAGTGTCCGCTGTAATCGAATTGCAATACCGTTGAACTGACGGAAATACCCCGTTTACGCTCCAATTCCATCCAGTCAGAGGTCGAATTTCTCTGGTTTTTCCGAGCTGTGACGGATCCAGCCAGATGTAATGCCCCGCCGTAAAGGAGGAATTTTTCGGTGAGCGTGGTCTTCCCAGCATCTGGGTGAGAGATGATTGCGAATGTTCTTCGTCTTAAAATTTCCTTATCGAGGTTCATTGATTGGATCAGCTGCCTTCGTTCAATCTTTTGAGAGCCACCCGAGGCACAGTCATGAGGAGGCTTGGTTTGAAAAAAAAAGCGCCCTAAATGTCCTTTATGTTGAATATGCCTTTTT
>JAUIHU010000003.1 GCA_030432175.1 Verrucomicrobiia bacterium
CAGGATGTCTGAGCCCCTTGTCATCGAAACAAGCGTTGGACCATGCCGGTTAAAGCGGTCCAATCGCAAAACCCTGGCAATCAGCGTTCTCCCCGATGGAAGTGTTGAACTGGTGGCCCCTCAGGATTCCTCGAAGGACGACGTCCTTCAGAAGGTGAAGCGCAAGGCTCGTTGGATAGGCAGACAACGTCGATTATTCGCTGAAATGAACAGTTCCCGTCCACCGCTCAAGTACCGATCCGGCGCAACCCACCGTTACTTGGGAAGACAGTATCGGCTCAAAGTGAAGATCGGGCAAAAACCAGAAGTGAAATTGCGTGGAGCATTCTTCCATATCACCACTCCGAACCCATCTGAAGATCAAGTGAAGGAACTGCTGTCAAAATGGATGAGAGATCATGCGCTGGAACAATTTGGACGCAGGCTAGAGAAATGGAAAGACTGGTGCATCAATCGAAAGCTTCCACAGCCAACGCTGAGCCTGCGTTCCATGCCCAAGCGTTGGGGCAGCGCGCATCGAGATGGAAGGATCTTTTTAAACCCGGAACTGGTTCGAGCTCCATCACGTTGCATTGACTATGTCATAGCTCACGAAGTCTGCCATTTAAAACATCCCAATCACGATCACGCATTTTATCGCCTTCTTTCAGAGCAGTTTCCGGAATGGCAGTCGGTGAAGCTCAAATTGGAACAAGTCGAGACATCATGAATTAGCGAAGAACATCAGTAAAACAGATCTAATCGAATCAGGCTGGTCTTCTGAATCTAATCCGCTAAACTAGCCCTCGTATTTCCCAAACAAGCTAAACAACATCATGTTTGAATCATGAAGGAAACTCCAAGAATCCAATCTCTCTGGAAACAAACGGCCGCCATTTCTCTGGCGTGTCTGGCGCTTTCCAGTATCCATACCATGGCGCAAAATTCTCTCAACTTTCCAACTATCGGTGAAATCGTCCGGTACAGTCCGTGTCTGGACGAGTTGATCGGCGATGACGCAAAAATCGAGGTTCTGTCTTCCGGCTTCGACTGGTCTGAAGGGCCTGTCTGGGTGGGCGATGCGGAAAGTGGTCATCTGCTTTTCTCCGATATTCCACCGAACTCCATTATGAAGTGGGTGGAGGGCGAAGGCGTCTCTCTGTTCATGAAACCTTCCGGTTACACGGGTGTGGTGGATTACGGTCGTGAACCCGGCAGCAATGGGTTGACTCTGGATTCCGAGGGGCGTCTGACGATGTGTGAACACGGTGATCGCCGGGTGTCTCGCGTGGAAAAAGATGGCGGTAAAAAGACGCTGGTAGATAGCTACGAGGGCAAGCGCCTGAATAGTCCAAACGACCTGGTCTTTCATTCCAATGGGGATCTGTACTTTACTGACCCTCCTTACGGTCTGCCCAATCGCTGGGAGGATCCACGTCGTGAGCTGGATTTCTGCGGTGTTTACCGTTTGTCCAAAGATGGACAACTGACTTTGCTGACGAAAGAAATGACCCGTCCGAACGGTCTGGCGTTTTCTCCGGATGAAAAAACTCTTTATGTCGCCCAGTCGGATCCGGCGGCTGCGGTGTGGATGAAGTTCCCGGTTCTGGATGACGGCACGCTGGGCAAAGGTGAGGTGTTCTATGACGCCACCAGTTTTGTTGGAAAAATGAAAGGTCTGCCTGACGGACTGAAAGTTGACCAACATGGCAACCTCTTCGCCACGGGTCCTGGTGGTGTTTGGATCTTTGCTCCGGACGGAACGGCTCTGGGTAGAATCGCCACTGGCGAGGCTACTGCCAACTGCGCTTGGGGTAATGACGGTAGCGTGCTTTATATCACGGCTGATACGTATCTTTGCCGCATTCAAACTAAAACTTTGGGAATGAAACCCTGATCGTTTTTTTTTAGACCCGGGCCTGGTGGCCCGGGCTATTTAACCTTTGATGAGGGCACGCACGTAGGCGTGCCCCTACGGGACTTTGTCCTGCTTTTTCTTTTCCTGGCGGAAGGCTGCTCTCCAGCGTTCGACTCGTTCTTTGATTTTTCTTTCTACGCCTTGTTCCGTCGGTGTGTAATATTCGCGCTCTCCTCCGAGGTAATCCTGTGGGTAAAAATGTCCGGGGTGGTCGTGCGGATATACATACCCTATTCCGCGCCCTAACCGTTTGGCTCCGCTGTAATGTCCGTCCTGGATACTCGGTGGAACCGGAAATGTTTTTCCGGCGCGCACGTCAGCCAATGCCGCGTCAATTGCCAGGTAAGCGCTGTTGCTCTTGTTAGCGCCAGCAATGAAAATTGTCGCTTCAGCCAACGGAATTCTTGCTTCAGGCCATCCGACATATTCCGCTGCCTGCTGAGCTGCCACTGCCAACACCAGCGCCATCGGATCTCCCAACCCCACGTCTTCCGCTGCGCAAATCACCAACCGCCGAGCAATAAATCTCGGATCTTCCCCGGCATGGATCATCTTCGCCAGCCAGTACAATGCCGCGTCCGGATCTCCCCCACGCATGGACTTGATGTAAGCGGAAATCGTGTCGTAGTGAGCATCACCGTCCCGATCGTAAACCACTGCCTTTTTCTGGATGCTCTCCTCGGCGACTTCCAGTGTCAGCCGAATCACTCCATCCGCATCCGGCGGCGTGGTCAGCGCCCCGATCTCCAAAGCGTTCAATGCCTTGCGAGCATCTCCGTCAGCGATCCTTGCTAAATGCTGCAACGCTTCTTCTGTCGCTTCGATTTTTTGAAATCCCAACCCCTTCTTCTCGTGAGTCAACGCGCTTTTTAATAAACCAACCAGTTCTTCTTCGGACAATGGTTTGAGTTCAAAAATCTGGGACCGCGACACTAACGGCGCATTCACAAAGAAAAACGGATTGTGCGTCGTCGCTCCAATCAAACGAATCACCCCGCTCTCCACTTCCGGCAACAGCACGTCCTGCTGCGATTTGTTAAAGCGATGAATCTCGTCCACAAACAACAACGTCGGACGCCTCGTGTTCTTCAACCGAATCTCTGCCGATTTCAACGCGCGCCGCATCTCCGCAACGTTCGATTCCACAGCGCTCAGTTTCTCAAAATGCTGCTTCGTTTGCCGCGCAATCAACATCGCCAGCGAAGTTTTCCCGACTCCGGGTGGACCGTAGAAAATCAGGGACTGGATCCGGTCCGCTTCGATCGCACGCCGCAACAATTTCCCTGGAGCCAGAATGTGCGTCTGCCCAAAATACTCAGCCAACGACTCCGGCCGCATCCGCGCAGCCAAAGGAGCCCGAGTGGTGGTCGCCAATTCTTCCGGACTCAACTCCTGCTCTTCTTTACGAGCTTTCTGTTCAAACAAATCCCCTTCCATACTCTTACCATTCCGTTTTCTAGCGACGCTAAGTATCTAATATTGTATTACAATAAATTCACTTACCTTTATTCAAATACATCTTACGTTGTTTTTCTTCCATTTTTTCAATGGCATACCTGAGCATCACTCGCGGCATCGAGACCGCATGCTGATCCAGAAACGCTTCCAACCCTTCCGGAGATTTCTTCCCGGCTTCTCTCAACATCCAACCCACTGCCTTATGAATCAAATCCTCCGAATCGCCCAACAAGATTTCCGACAATCGCCATGTGTCTTCCAGGTCGCCTTCACGAATAAACCACCAGGTGCATACAATCGCGATCCGGCGTTCCCATAGCGATTTGGACTTTGCCAGTGTGTACAATCTCTTCCGAGGGCGATTCAGCAAATAGGCTCCAACAATCTTGTGCGCCGAAACGTCCACGAGATCCCAATTATTGATCCGATCCGCGTGAGCCAGGTAAAATTCATACCAACGCTTTTGACTCGCCTCGTCAGATTTTGATTTCCCAAATTCATTAGCCACCCAAACCACGGCGAATAAGCGATCCTCATGGTACTTCGACGCCAGCAGCGCTTCGATTTCTGACTCGCTCAGATCAGCAAACTCCTTTACCCGACGCCGCACCTCAGGAACCCGGATCCCGCGAAACACATCCCCTTCTCCATATTCACCCGGTCCGGTTTTAAAGAATCGCTGCGAATGCTCAGCAATATCCGGGTTGGAAATGCTTTTCAGAGCCCGTTGTACGTCCCGGTATGAATTTCGTTTTGTTTTCATGACGACTGCGCTTCAATCAATGAATAATAATATGTGGCTTGATCGAAAAATAATTTAAAAATTTCCGTGCATCCCCACCAACCCGGCGGTCCAACCTTATGAGAAACCTGAGAAGTCATAACCCTAAAACACTTTCGACTCAATCGGGAAGACTTGAGACCCGCTGTGATCGAAAGGACACCTTTTACCCTTGAGAACCAATGAATTCCGCGAATACAGCGCATTGGAGCGTGATGCAGTCGGCCGGATCGGCCAATCCGGACCGCATCGGCGCCACACAAACTCAACAGGGCGCTTCCCTTGCCCTGCCAACTCCAGAGTTTGATCAGCTTTACCAGGAACATTCCCAGGCGATTTATTACCTTGCCTTGCGAATGCTCGGATCCCCATCAGCTGCAGAAGATGCCACCCATGATGTGTTTTTGAAAGCCTACCGCAAACTCGAACAGTTCCGTGGCGCGGCCAAACCCAGAACCTGGCTCTACCGCATCACGATCAATCACTGCATCAACATTAAAAACTCCTGGAAAAACAGGCACATTGTTCACTCCGGATTTCCGGAAACTTACGAGACTTTACCCGATCAATTACCTCGTTCGGAAGATCCCTGCCACCGTCCCGACCATGCCTTGCAGCACAAAGAACTCGGAGAACGGATTCAACAAACGCTGGATCTCCTGACGGAGGAATACCGACTCCTGATCCTTTTGGTAGCGGATGAAAAACTCAGTTATGAGGAAATCGCCGAGCTGACGAATCAGTCCACTGACTCGGTCCGCGGCAAACTCTACCGCGCCCGAAAAGCTTTCAGTTCCCATTTCGAAAGAATCGGAGCGCTTCGTCAGAAAGCTCCCGGGAACCCATGAATCCTGAACATTGATTGACACAAACAACCACCTGTTGAAATGAACCCACCTGAAACCAACCCGAATTCGACTTCGCGACTGCAATTCGAAACTGAGGAAGAAATCCAGGTCAGCGCCTCGGAATTTCTGGCCCAGTCGCGACTTGATTCACAGATCGAACTCGAATCCCAGCTCACCCCCGAGGAAGCGATCCAGGCCGACCGTGAACAAACAGCGCCTCCCGCTTCTATCGCCGGACGGCTCAGCCGATCCATTCAAAGAGAATCCCAATCCAAAGATACCAAGTCCTGGTGGAAACGCTGGTTCAGCGCGAATTCGTAAAATCGTTTCCGTGCTCTCCGCGTTTTCTGTGGTTAAAAAACTACCCCGTCACAACTTTGCGTCTTCGCGCCTTTGCGTGAAACATACCCACTGCGGTCGTCCAAATGCCTCAACCCCCAGGCAAAAACCAACTAGCGACCCAACGCATCCCTGACGCTCTCCGCCAGTTGTCGGACTGCCACCTCTGCGCTCACCACTGCGGCGTCAATCGCCTGGCCGGATCCAAAGCCGGCCGTTGCCACGCAGGAAGCGAGTCCCATATTTTCTCCGCACAAACCGAAGTGTCCGACGAACTGGAAGTGATCCCAACGTTTGCCATCGCTTTCAGCGGATGCGACATGCGGTGCGGATTCTGCATCACCGGGAAAGAAAGCTGGACGCCCAACGCCGGGGTTTCCTTCAATAGCAAAACCATTGCTGAACAAGCCCGCAAGGCGATTCAAAACGGAGCTCGCTCTATTATGATCCTTGGAGGTGAACCCACGGTCCATCTCCATTCCGTGATGGAACTATGCGCCTTGCTTCCGGAAGATGTTCAATGGATCTGGAAAACGAACGCGCACGGATCGCCCGAAGCGCATGCGTTGTTGGAGGGATTGTTCGACCTCTGGATCGCTGACTTCAAATTTGGTTCCGACGAATGCGCCCTGCGTCTCTCAAACACCGAACATTATCTGGGAATCATCCAATCTAACATCCTGCAGGCAGCCAGCCACGCTGATCTGATCATCCGACATCTCGTCATGCCCGGACATCTGGACTGCTGTTGGAAACCAGTAGCGCGCTGGATCGCTGACCATCTTCCCAACGCCAGAGTAAATTTAAGAGGAGGATTTTGGCCCGCCTGGCAGGCAGGGAAATATCCAGAGTTTAAGAATTCCTCCGACAACATACAATCTGACTGGAACAAAGCTTTGAGCATAGCAGAGGCACACAAGTTGAAGTTGACGTTATAATTCTCTCACCCTTTAAATTGATTCCTTACGATCCCAGGCCTGCTGATGAATCCACAAAAGATGAAATCCGATCCACACCCACCCGAAACCGTCCATCGGCAAGCGCTCTCTCCGGAGTCCACCACAGAAATCCGACTCCTGCCCGATGGAAGCATTCTGGCCCACAATATCACTCCAGCCATGGCCCGAGTTTTGTCTGAAATCTGCCCGGACGACCCGGCTTTGCTTAAACGATCTCAACTTCCGTTAATCAGTCCCGAACCTGACTCAAAATTTTGACATTCTGCGTGAAGTTTCTGAACTTGTTCGGTCGTAGTTTAATTGAAAGAGCTTAATTATTTGAATGACCACAAATTCACTCAGTCAGGAAATCGATATTCTTATCCGGGCGCGGTATCCGGTGCTTTATCTTCAATCCAGGGAAGAGATTCGCGCGCAACGCCTGATCCTGGATATCGCCGAGAAGCGGGACAAAAAGGTCTTTGAATGGAGCTTCTGCACCGGACTCGTCCAGGCCGGCACATCCATCCAGTCCCAGAAAAACAGGAATGCCGTCACGAAAGATCCATTGATGGCGCTGGATCAGGTCATTGATCAGGTCGATCCGGCTGTATATATTTTCAAAGATTTCCACCCATTCCTGGCAAAGAATAATTTTGCGGTCATTCGACGCCTCAAAGAGATTGCCACCCAGCTAAAGAACAGTTTCAAGACCATCATCCTCCTCTCTCCCACACTGGACATACCGGTAGAACTGGAAAAGGAAATCACCGTCCTGACCCACTCACTTCCCACCCGGGAAGATCTAAGCGAATTATTGGATCAAATCGTTGAAGATGTTTTGAAATACAAACAGGTGACGATTGACCTGGATGATGCCAGCCGAGAGCGCCTCGTCAGCGCAGCTTTGGGGCTGACGTGGAATGAAGCAGAGAATGTTTTTGCCAAAATCATCGTCCGTGATCAGCGACTCGACGGATCTGATATCAACGAAGTCTTCTCGGAGAAGCGTCAGATCATCAAGAAAAGCGGTTTGTTGGATTACTACGATTCTGCTGAGACATTTCAGAATGTTGGTGGATTGGCGACCTTGAAGGAATGGCTTCAGAAACGCGCTAAAGCATTCACCAACGAAGCCCATGATTTTGGATTACCATCTCCACGTGGAGTTTTAATTTTGGGTGTCCAGGGTTGCGGAAAAAGTCTCTGCGCCAAAGCGGTTTCGTCTCAATGGCAACTGCCGCTGCTGCGCTTTGATATGGGCAAAATGTTCGGCAGTCTGGTTGGTTCATCTGAAGAAAATGTCCGCCGCGCTATCGCTGTCGCAGAGTCGGTGGCTCCTGCGATTCTATGGGTGGATGAAATCGATAAGGCATTCGCTGGATCACAGGGATCCGGGTCTACGGATGGAGGAACGACAGCGCGAGTCTTTGGCGCGATCCTGACATGGCTGTCAGAAAAGACGGCGCCAGTATTTGTCGTCGCAACAGCCAATGACATTTCGCAGCTGCCGCCGGAACTGTTACGAAAAGGTCGTCTGGATGAAATTTTCTTTGTCGATCTCCCCAGCGAAATGGAGCGGGCAGAGATTTTCCGGATTCATATCAGCAAAAAGAAGCGAGACCCGGAACAATTTGATCTGCCGATGCTAGCCCGAGCCAGCGCGGATTTCAGTGGAGCCGAAATCGAGGAAGCAGTGAACAGCGCATTGTACGACGCGTTTTATGAAAGCTCTGAATTGTCCAATGACCACATCCTCGACGCCATTCAGCAAACCACGCCGCTGGCAAAAACCATGGACGAGTCCATCAACCGACTGAGGAGTTGGGCCGAAGGCCGGGCGAGAAACGCCGCTATCCAGAAAAGTAAGGAAGAGGCAGAACCTTTACGCAGGATGGAATTCTGATTGGAGCGCCACATGCATTCAGAGTTTTATCCACCCAGAAAAAAAAGAGCGCTCGCTTCCCCGTCGGGCCACCCCGCTCGTCCAGTGACCCAGAAGCGATCCGTCTCAACCACCGATAAATGGCGGATTGCTTCCCAGTACGGCTGGCTGCGGCTTACTATCAAACTGATCCTGGACCCTGCTTTCTGGATTAACCTGCTGGTCCCTGGCGCTCCCTGTCGACAAGCTGGCCAAACGAAAATGGCTAATATTGTTCTGGGAGCCTATCTTGCTGGTTGGTTCCTTACTCTTTATTTCTGGGGACGTCCGCCTTCATTTGTATTTCAGTTGATCCTGATTATGGCTCATTGTTACAGCCTGACTTTCTGGATCAGTCAAGTTACCATGCGTTGGCGCAGGCAAGAAAGAATGGGACTGATGATTGCCTGCTCACTTCTGGTCAGTTTGCTGATTTATGGAAATCTCTTCACGTTTTTGAACGAATCCATTTTTCCAGTTTTCAGAGTCAACAATGAAACGGTGATCGCGCGAGACTTGCCTTCCGATTTCGCTCCTGAAGTTGGCGCTCAAGTGATCGTTCACCATGATTACTTTCACGTTCCGGGAGTTTTTATTAACAACAGGCAAGATACCATCCAGCTGATCGCCGGTCCAAACCAGACCGTGACCATTCAGTCCAATGGTTACCGGATAGACCAGGGCGAGCTAATCCCAATGAGCCACCCCAATCTGCCTCAGCCCCTTGAAATCAATCTCGCTGAGGAGCAGTGGTTTGGCTGGAGTGAGATTTTTCTTAAGAATATGTCCAAAATCCCGGCCCAAACTTACCGAGACACACTTTTACAATTATGCATTGTATTCGAATCAGACATCACCGGTGTTCCGGTCGAAAGCTGGTTCGGTCAAAAAATGTACAACCCAACCGAGGATAATCCATGAGCTGTGTATGTGTTCTAACCCCCGTCGTTATTGCTTCCTGGCCAGCCATCAGTTCCGCTGTCGTCGCCGCCGCCACTTCCATGGGATATATTGTTGCCAAGGATAAATTGCAGGCGGACCAGGGAACAGATGTTCAAAATGAAGATAAGTCCGTGCAATTAGAAATGCCTAAAAGTACAATCGTCGGAGATTCTCTGGCTCGAGGCGAAAAGATTACGGTATCGAGAGACGGAGTCTCGATTGTTTTTTCAAGAGATGCTCGTGGCAGGGCGGCTCTTTGTGTCAGCGGTGAGGGCTACACTGAAGAAGAATTGAAATCCATTGGTGAAACCATGAGCCAGCGTGTCACTCAGCAATACGTCCTGCAACGCCTGAAATCCGAGGTGGGCCAACAAGGATTTGAAATCGTCGAGCAGGAAGAATCGGCAGATCAGTCCATTCGCCTGAAAGTCCGTCAATGGAGCTAACCCAATAAAACGAATATGACCCCAAAAGAAATTGATGTCACCATTCGCCCAGACGGCGAAGTGGAAATACATGTGCAGGGTTTCAAGGGTAAAGCCTGTTTGGAAGTCGCAAAAGCATTTGAACAGGTAGTTGGAGAACTGATCTCCCAAAAAGAAACGCATGAGTTTTACGAACCCGACACTCCAGTGCATCAAAACCTCGAACAACGTTACGGACAGAGTTCTGAAGACTCCTACTCATGAGCCGTTTTTCCAACCTGGAATTTGATGATTCCGAATCCCAACAGCGCCTGGATTTCAATTCTCAGGTTGAGTTGGAATCCTCACAGGACCTCTCCGAAGAATCTACCTGCTTGAAAGCCGCTGAGCTGGCCTGGCGCGAAATGCGTTTCGAGAACGGTCTGCGTTACTACGCCAAGGCGCTGGAGTTCAATCCAAACAATCCGGATCCCTGGGCTGGTCAGGCGCGCATGCTGATAGAACTGGGAGAAGTCCGAGAGGCCAAGATCTGGACAGATAAAGCGCTGGAAAGATTCCCTAATCATCCGGAGTTGCTGGCCGTCAAAGCGGTGGCGCTGGCTCGTGTTGGGGATCTCAAAGAGGCTCAGGCTTATTCGGACGCTTCGTTTGAAGAAAAAGGGGAATCTCCATACATCTGGATTGCTCGTGGTGAAGTGGCTCTGGCCAGCCGGCAACAACGGGCGGAGTTCTGTTTTGATCGGGCGCTCAGTCACGGTGGGGGTGACTGGATCTGGCCCTGGTTGATCTCACGAGCTTATTACTTCTACGAAAAATTTGCGAAAGCGCTTTCACACGCTCAACAAGCCCTGGAATCCGCCTCTGATCAGGGAGCTGTCTGGGCTCAACTTGCTTTTTGTCAGCAAAGCCTTGGATTGATCAGTCTGTCGCAGGAATCCATGGAAGCTGCGCTGGAACTGGCGCCACGAGAGGCTGGGTTGGAATCCGCTTTTCAGGAATTGGAACCAGTTTCTTTTCTTGGCCGTCTCTGGAGAAGATGGTCCGGTTGGAGAAATCGATAAACTTCTTGTACTATCGCCTGCTCTACTAACACTGTATTCATATAACTAATTTATGTTTGAGGATTGCCTGAATATTGATCATTTAATGGAAACAGCAGCCAATCACGGCGCCTCCGATCTACACTTGATTGATGGACTGGCCCCAGCGTTGCGTGTCAATGGCGAGATGATTCTTGCTGATCATCCACCGGTTAAGGCAGAAGCGCTGAAAGAAGCGCTGCTCGGATTATTAAATGAAAAACAACGGGCAATCTTTGAAAAGGACTGGGAAATCTGCGTCTCGATTTTTCACCCAATCGGCGGAAGGGTTCGGGTGACTCTATACCTGAGGAATGGTTCACCTGAAGCCAGCTTCCGGTTTTGTGGAACCACAATTCCTTCTCATGAACAATTGGGATTGCCCGCCAAGATTCTGGACATGGCGCTTCGCCCTAATGGCCTGTTTCTAATCACCGGTCCAACTGGATCTGGAAAGACGACTACTTTGAATTGCATGGTGGATCACATTAATCGGGAACGCCGTTGCAAGGTGGTCACGATTGAGGATCCGATAGAATTCGTTCATCAGAATAACAAAGCCATCATTGTTCAGCAGGAAGTTTCCACAGACACACGTTCTTTCAATAGGGCTCTGGTCCATGTGTTACGGCAAGATCCGGATGTAATCGTTGTCGGTGAAATGCGGGAACACGAGGCTATCGCCACAGCGTTGACAGCAGCGGAAACGGGACACCTCGTTTTGGCCACTTTGCATGCTCCCAGCGTGGTCAATGCCATGGAACGCATCATTGGCGTGTACGATGGGCCGGCACAGCGACAAGTAATTCTCCAGTTATCCCAATGCCTCCAGGGAGTGTTGGCTCAGGATCTATTACCATCCATAGACCGCACCGGTCGTGTGCTGGCTTACGAGTTGATGATGGCTACAAATGCTGTCCGGAACATTATCCGTGAAAACAACCTCCACCAGTTGGAGAACATCATCACAACCAGTGGCAAGGACGGAATGATGCTAAAAGACTACTGTCTTCGCCGGTTGTATGAAGAATGTCGGATCAGTTACGATACAGCCATAAGCCGGGCTCACCAACCCGATAGAATTTCCAAGCATTAGCTGGGGGATACCTTTTTTGTCGTTCAGCCGGGTGCGATTAAAGTCGGGTGGCGTGAAAATTTTCCAAGGCCAAAGGCCTGAGTTACACTTCAGGGCGCTGCTCAATCTCCACTTTAGGCAATCCCTTCCTGGATTGCGGATGCTTCAACAATCGCTCGTAAGGAAAACAGGTCAAAGCCCGCAATCCAGCCACATTAGAAATCGCCCGCGCCGAACGACGCGCTTCTGAATACAGATTTTTCAACACGGCAGACCTTTCCACTTCTCCAACTTCCTGGACAGCCAACAACCGGTGCAACGCATACAACCCCATGATAAATGCCAACACAAACAAATAGTCCAGACCGCGCAATGTGAATGCCGGGATCACAAAGAATGGAGCGCCCGGATTCTGCAAATGCGTAGCGCTGAGAGCCAGTGTGAGATCCCAGTATTCCAGAAACTCAGCCAGCGCTCCTGCAAGCAATGGAGCTAGCGTAGCCGCGATACCGCATACGAATGCATTTGCTGCCAGATAAGAAGTGGCTCGTCCGGTTGGAGCGATTTTTGCAGCTATGGTCGCGGAGCAGAGAGTCACTCCAGCGGTGGAGATTCCGGAAATGATGTGAATCACAAACAAAAGAGGCAGTGTCAGGTAATACTGCTCCGGCATAGTCGTGAACGGCCAGATCAGGAAACTGAAAATGAACAAGGCTCCCGAAATTCCCAGCACCGATTTGTTACTGAACCGATCCGACGCTTCTCCCCAGACTTTAAAGAAGACAACGTTCACAAACTGACTCAACACAGCTAACCCGATAATCCAGGAAATACTCATTCCCAGTCGTTTGAGCATATAAATCGAGAAGAATGGAGCTGCGAAGTTCACTGCAAAATTCCATACTCCTAAAAAGATCAGCAGTTTTTGATAGTTCTCGTCGCGAAAAGGACGTTTGAGAGTTTCCAGAAAATTGGAATCATCAGGCGGAACCAACTTGGGTTCGGGTGTTTTCCAGAGAAAAAAGATACCTACAAATCCAAACGTGGCTCCAATAATAATCAACACACTGTATGCGCTGATTTCTTGCTCCGGGAAGCGCCCCTTATAGTAGTCAATGGCAAATCCCGCTATTAAACTCAACCCAGCCCCGACTGCTGTTGCAATTCCAAGCCGTTTCCCAAAGTACGCTCCTCGCACTTTATCCGGAATCAAATCCCGCACCCAGGAATTCCAGGCGCAACCAGAGATCGCCCCAAAGCCAAAGAAAAGAAACAGACTCACCATGAAAACTGGCAACTGCCAAGCCTTCGGTAATAAAAAGGGTGTCGCCGCAATGAGCAACCAGAAACCTCGACTCAGAATGCTGGACAGCACGACCAGTCCCCGCCGTATCTGTGTCCGATTCACCAGATAGATCGCCGGTATCTGCAAAATCTGTGTCAGCGGTCCAATCGCGGCGATCAGTCCAATCGTAAAATTGGAAGCGCCAATCAACACAGCATAGGCCGCCAGAAATGCGCCGGTAGTAAAGACCCCCATCACTTGAGAACAGACGCCATCCAGCATCAGCATTCGCATGCCGGTCTTTACATCCGACTCGGTAATTTGATCCCTGGGAGGAAAGAAAGAATTCAACATAAGGAATTTCAGTCAGCGATTATTGTAATCGCCACGAAAAAGCTACTGTGTTTCCAGCAGGTGTCAAAAGTGAGTTCATCGCAGGGGCTAACATTCAGCCTAAGTAATATTTATGATTCAAAGAATCGCCATGCCGTGTTTTGTCAAGATTCTTTGACTGACCCCCACGGAAACGCTATCCTCTGATTCAATGTTTACCCAACAAATAACCCAAAAACTACGCAGCAAAGGACTGATTCTCGGTCTGAGTTGCTTGCTCAGTCAGGTGGCCATGGCCCAGTCTGATTTGCCTCAGCTGGAAAAAATCCCTGGCTCCAAACCTCGTAACGTGGTGTTCATTTTATCGGACGATCACCGTTTCGATGCAATGAGCTTCATGGGACATCCCTTTCTGGAAACACCTCACATGGATTCCATGGCGAGTGAAGGGGTGCATTTGAAAAATGCGTTTGTCTCAACCTCACTTTGCTCTCCAAGCCGCGCTTCCATTCTGACTGGACTCTACACGCACAAGCACCGGGTCATCGACAACAACCGCCTGGTGCCTGAAGGAACGATTTTCTTCCCTCAATACCTTCAACAGGCCGGTTACGAAACTGCATATATCGGCAAGTGGCACATGGGCGGAGCGACAGATGCGCCGCGTCCGGGATTCGATCACTGGGTCAGTTTTCGTGGACAGGGTTCTTATCTCCCATCCCGCAACGGATTGAACGTCAATGGGGAAAAAGTTCCTCAAAAAGGATACATCACCGATGAGTTGACTGATTACGCAGTGGATTGGCTGGAGGATCGCTCGTGCGATAAACCTTTCTTTCTGTACCTTTCGCACAAAGCGGTACATGCCAATTTTACTCCAGCCAAACGTCATGAAGACCGCTACAAGGATGTTAAAATCACTCCTCCGATCACTCAGGCAAATACAGAAGAAAACTACGCCGGCAAACCTGCCTGGCTGAAAAACCAACGCAACAGCTGGCACGGGGTAGATTTCCCTTATCACAGTGCTCTGGATATCGAAAACTACTATAAGCGTTATTGTGAGACACTTTTAGCGGTTGATGACAGCATCGGTCGGGTGAAGGCTGCCTTGAAGGAAAAGGGAATGCTGGATTCAACTCTGATCATATACATGGGCGACAATGGTTTCATGTTTGGCGAGCACGGACTGATCGATAAACGGGTCGCTTACGAAACATCCATTCGCGTTCCAATGATGATGCAGTGTCCCGACCTCTTCCCTGCTGGCTCTGTAGTCGAAGAAATGATTGGCAACATCGATGTCGGTCCCACCGTGCTGGAAGCTGCCGGATTGAGAACTCCTGCTTACATGGACGGGTCGAGCTTCATGGCGCTGGGCGAAGGTAAGGAAATCAAATGGCGGGATTCTTTCTTCTATGTATACTACTGGGAAAAGAACTTTCCTCAATCACCAACTGTTTTTGCGCTGCGCGGTGACCGGTACAAGTACATCACTTACTACGGACTTTGGGATACGGATGAACTTTATGACATCCAGGCAGATCCGAACGAAACCCGGAATCTGATTGCTGATCCAGGTTTACGTGACGTGGTCCGAAAAATGGAAAACGAATTGTATGCCTACATGCAGGATGCAGACGCCATGGAAATTCCATTGAACGCTCCTCGGGGAGGATCCAATAACAAACGACTGCGCAGTCGCGGAGCAGCAGGAGATTTTCCAGATCGCTTTTATGTAGAGGAGGCGATTAACAAAAACGCTCATTAAAATTTTCGAACGAATCCCAAGCGTTGTTTTCCTGGATCATCAAGGGGCTTGCAAAGCCGCTGGATTGATCCTGGGAAGCGCTTTGGCCTGGGATACTGCAGGTTCTTCAATCAAAGTGGATCCTGGAACTTTTTGGGGCGCAGGTTCTCGTAAAGTAACGTTGGCAATGCATCGAATGGCGCCGCCCAAATCAAACACATTGGAGACATTAACATCCAAAACCTGAAATCCTTCCAATTCCCATGATTTTCTGGCCGCTGAGTCCAGAGCTGGAATCGCGTATCTGGGCAGGTACACTTTTTTCACTCCCCCATCTCTTTCCATCAAAACGTTCGTATAAGAAACCATCCATTCATCTTCTTCATTAACCAAAGCAGGCAAACGAATCACTTTGTACCCCAACCCTTCCAATCGTCGTTTCACGGTTTCCAGGCCGGTTGCAATTCTGGATTGAGGCGCTGAGAAATCCACTTTAAGTCCAGAAGGTAATCGGGTTTTCCAGCCGGAAATTTTGTCCCATTTCAACTTGTCTGCCCGGCGTCCATTGAGCAGTCGCAATCCAAGTGTTGGATCTGCCAGCGCCACCGTTGTTTCATCCAACGCCGCCAGATACATGTCAGCATGAAACCAGGGAGGAGCGCCCTGTTCATCTTCCAGCCAGATGACAGGCTTCCCGAAAATTCTTTCCATGGTTTGCAAAGCTTCTTCTTCATCTTCAAACCGTGAGCCATTTTCGGATAACACATTTTTGCCGACGAAAATATGCCGTTGATTGGAAACCAGATTTCCTCCCTCCAAAATAAAAGATTCCGTCAACGCTCTCGGAGCGACCCCCTTGGACCAGAGAATTTCGGCAAGGGTCAATTCACTCAATTTGTCGTCGGTGTATAATTCCTGGGGTGGAGGAATGAATGAACGCTCTGGATGGCCCGATTCAGATTGGCGGGCGACTCGTCGGTCTCTGGCCCAAATGGAAAGAAGTCGATCGACAACGACGGTGTTTACCTCACGTCCACCAGCTCGCGCTAACGCACCATATGTTTCGTTAAAAAATGACTCACAGTCCGATGTTGCGCAAACAATCAGAAGTCGCGCCGATTGATTGAATTTTTTAAAGAAATCCTGGTAAAAATCCTCCATGTCCTCTTCGTTTTCCTGGCAATAGTGCAAGGTCACTTCGAGTATCTTTCCACCATCATCTGGTGGTGGAAATGCTTTCTTAAAAATGGGAGGTTTGGGTGTCGGACTAATCTCCTGAACCTCAGGCGGTGATGTTTGGAAACCTATGCTGGATGCGCCTGAGTCGTCAGGATGCTGAGACACTGGAGGTGGAGCCGCGCGAAAAGGTAGTACTACAGGCCAGGCCCCCAAAGCTAGAAGCGCCAGTAGAATGCTTTTCAACGCCAGATCCGAGAGGGATCGGTATGGTTTCCAAGTAGTTTTGGAAATAGAGGCGCAGGCGCCGTTTGAACGATTCATTATTAAAAGCCGGATCTTCTACCGGCGTGTATCATCTATGACTGGAATCGTATTGCCTTTGTGTTGTGAGATTGTCAAAAGGATTGTTCAGGAATGAATGTGGCACGCAAAGACGCTAAGGCGCAAAGAGGATAGAGAGCACACCAAAGAATCCTTTCTTTTTCTAATGTCTGTAATTGTTGGCGACTCTTTTTAAGCCCTCTTTGATTGTTGGCGCTCCAAAGTTGATCAGAAGCCCCAACGGCAGATTCATTAAGCGTAAATAGGTTAGCAGCTGTTTGTAATGAACCGGATGAAGAGTTTCGACGGATTTTATTTCTATGATTAGTTTTTCATCCACTAATAGATCTACCCGAAATCCCTCCTTAAGACTTAGCCCTTTAAAAAATATGGGAACTGATTTTTGTCGTTGTACTTTAATACCACGCTCACCGAGCAAACTGGCCAGTAAAGCTTCATAAACCGACTCCAACAAACCAGGACCCAGCCCCTTATGTAATTGGAACGCACAATCTACCGCAACAGCGCCCAAATCCTCTAAATCTCTTTCTCTTTGCGCCTTAGCGGCTTCGCGTGACACATTTCTCGCGTCAAAAACATTTTTTGTATCCGGGTTTCACTAAACCTCCTACTGAAAAGAAAAAAAAATGGGCGTTGAGGGACTCGAACCCCCGACCTGCTGGGTGTAAACCAGTTGCGCTAGCCACTGCGCCAAACGCCCGACAAACAACTAATTACCGCATACAATCGGCAATGGACGAGAATTCTTGCCACGTGCTTTCATGAAAATCAAGCGCTAAAACCAAGTTATTTTAATCCTTTAAAAGCGAGATCAAACCTCAACTGGTTATGGACATACACCGGCAAAAATTGTAGCGTGAGATAGTTCCCAAATAAAATTTTACTCCCTCTTGAATATAACTGGAATATGAACAGCTGACTGGACTCAAGACGATTTCTGTAAAGTGTCAGCCAAACAGACAAAGCTAAAAGCTAAATCCATGATGAAAATTAGATTTTCTAACTCAAAGGGTACGATCCTCCAAAACTCTGAGCGAACTTCGGGATTCACCTTAATTGAATTGCTAGTGGTCATTGCGATCATCGCCATCCTGGCGGGAATGATGCTTCCCGCCCTCAGCAAAGCAAAGGCCGCAGCCAACAAATCTCTCTGCATCAACAACATGAGACAGTGGGGAGTTGCTATTCAGGCTTATGCCGGGGACCATGAAAACTATTTCCCGGATAATATGCGTTCACAACACATCAGCTGGTGCAGTGTGGAGGTTCAACAGTTCTGGAGAGATTACCTGATGCCTCAGCAGAAAAGCGCCACTGAGAAAAATAAATTTCACGTTATTTTTTGCCCAACTCAGAAATGGCATCGTGTCGCTGATTTATGGCGCAATGGCGATCCTAATTCAGAAAACAATCCCATTTTGACGGGATATTTTTATCTACCTCACCGAGATACCCGGAACGGAGGCTGGGATTATACCTCGCAGGGAATCGAGGAGTGGCATTCCAAGAAGAAACTGGGGGGAAGATTTCGAAACGCTCCGATCCTGATTGATATGCTTCAGGGTCAGGGGAGCCGCCGAGGCGCCAGGGCAACTATCAGTAGTTGGACCACTCAAAGCGACGGGCAAACCATACCAACTGCCAGCCACATTGACGGGTCTGCTGATGGTGGACCCACTGGCGGCAATTTCCTCTTCGAGGATGGCCATGTCTCCTGGTATAAAAGAGAAGAAATTCAGCTGGGTAGCAGTCAGGGAAACTGGTTATTGTTTTACAAAATCCACGTTCCTGATTTGCCCTAATCATACAATTTCACTGCTTTGAGGGAGCTGATTCAGTCCCGGATTTTATTGGGACTGGATAGCAACCACGCGGTCGTTGATTTGGATTTCGCCTTCGACCATATCCGCTGAGACTACAGTGTCTTTTGAAAATTTGCCGACTTCGACCACACCCACCCGGTCGCCTGAGCGGAAAACCTCAAATTGGGATCCAGCCGGAGGAAGAGCGTTGAGCATAAAATCAACGACCACATATCGAAGAGTTGGATCTGCAAAAACCACCTTCCCTTCGACAGTTGGGTCGACTCGCAGTTCCGGAGTTTCATTTTGATTGGCAGTTGATCCGGTATTTGCAATGGCGACGCTGCCATTGCCGGGGTTATCCGGTGTAGCCATTTTTTGATTGGCCCCACATCCTGCCAGCAACAACAGGCTGGCAGCCATGGAAGCCACTAATCCAAGTTTTTTCGGTTTGAAACCCGGCCATGAAAGAAGCGTCGTGGATGAGATTCGGCCTTGATAAAATCTATTAATCGATTTGGACATGACAAAAAGGGACGAATTTGTCTGATTTACTGGACGTCGGATTGTTGAATCGATTCTTTTTTGACGCCCAGAACTTATTTCAGAGGTATATTGCATCCAACGAAGTTGCAATTCAATCCTGGTGACAAAGGATCGTCGATAGAATTAAAAAATGATGGATTTAGTCATACTGATCGGCTTAGGCGGACTATTGCTGGCGGCTGAGATCTTTATACCTGGTGGAATCGCTGGTTTGATTGGGATCGCCTGCCTGATAGGAGCGGTGATTGTGGGTTTTCTGGATTATGGTCCAGAAATCGGAGCGCTGATCTTAGCCTGTGTTTTCCTGTTTTTAATTATCGGTATAGGGTTGTGGGCCAAGTATTTCCACCTCACTCCCATAGCTAAAGCTTTAACCGATAAAGGCGTAATAGGTGGAGCTTCGATTGATGATCGCACCGAGGAACTTTTAGGGGCTCAGGGTGAAGCTATATCTGCTTTGCGGCCCTGTGGCATGGCTAAAATCAACGATACCCGTGTGGATGTAGTGGCAGAGTCTGGCATGATTGACCAGGGAGAAATAGTTAAAGTTGTTGCAGTGGAAGGATTTAGGGTCGTCGTCCAACGTTTAGAATCAAAATCAAATAAAGAAACAACAGCCGTACAGGAATCGACTTCCTGATTGCTCACTCTTCACTTACGATTACACTATATTCCAACACAAGAAATACCATGACGCACTTTATTCCTTTACTGGCGATTACCTGGAACCTGGAGACGATTCTCGCTGTGATTCTGGGCGCGATTTTACTGATCGTTTTCCTGATTCTGGTAGCATTTTTCAACATTTGGCTTCGAGCCAAGGTTGCCGGAGCAGCTGTGACATTTATGGAACTGATCGCTCTTCGTTTGAGGAGAATCCCGGTTTCGTACGTCGTCGACACACGCATCACTGCCGTTAAGTCGGGCATTGATTTATCAGTGGATCAACTTTCCACGCATGTGTTGGCTGGCGGAAATATTCAAATGGTTGTGCTGGCGTTGATTGCAGCTCAAAAGGCCCGGATTTTTCTGGATTTCGATCGAGCTTGCGCCATTGACCTGGCGACGAAAGGTACGGGAAAAACCGTCCTGGAAGCGGTAAAAACCTCAGTCAACCCCAAGGTAATTGATTGCCCTGGGCCGAGCGGGCCGAAGAATACTGTGGATGCCGTTGCCAAGGATGGGATTTTGATTCGCGCCAAGGCTCGTGTGACTGTCAGAACCAACCTGGATCGATTCGTTGGTGGAGCCACAGAGGAGACCATTGTCGCGCGTGTGGGCGAAGGGATCGTTTCCACGATTGGATCTTCCATTACATACAAAGATGTTCTGGAAAACCCGGACCGCATATCCAAGACCGTTTTAAACAAGGCCCTGGACAGCAATACCGCATTTGAAATTTTGTCCATTGATATTGCTGATGTCGATGTGGGGGAAAACATTGGCGCCAAATTGGAAGCTGAGCAGGCAGAAACCAACAAGTTGGTGGCGCAGGCGCAAGCGGAAGTTCGACGGGCTGCAGCTGTGGCATCTGAGCAGGAAATGGTCGCCCGAACCCAGGAGATGCGCGCTCGGGTTGTCGAAGCTGAGGCTCAAATTCCTTTGGCCATGGCCGAAGCGTTTAGAAGTGGCAACCTTGGAATCATGGATTATTACCGGATGAAGAACATTCAGGCGGATACTAACATGAGAGACAACATTGCTGACCCGGAATCCGGATCTGACGACAAAGGTGATAAAGGTGGATACTGATTATAGATACATCTGATTGAGAACTAACTAACCCCTTGGCCGATTGGAAACAACCAGTGAGCCAGTCGCCAAGGGGCTTTTGCTGTAGAAAATCTGGATATGGAACAGATCCTGTTATTGATAGTTTTTGGGGCGCTCTCGATGATCTCGAACTACCTGAACAAAAAGGCAGAGAAGGAGCAGCAGGAGGAAGAGGCCAAAAGACTTCATGAACGAGCGGCTCGACAAAGCCAGCGTCAACGTGAGGTGAGCACAGAGCCGGAAAATCAATCGACAGCAAGGTCACGCCAGGAAACTCCAGACTCAGATGAAGAGCCCAGTCCGATTCGTAAATTCTGGGAAGAGTTGAATGAGGCCACTCGGGAGTTCACAGAACCTTTCGAGCCCAAGCAGAGGAAAGTCGAACGCCAGGGTCCCAACCTGCCACCGTCACCACCGACTGAGGTAGCGCAGACCATACAAGTAGATGCTTCTGACACTGCCCAACAAGAGCTGGAAGCAGCTAGGGAGAGAAAGAAAAAAGCTGCTGAGGAACTGCGTAAGAAAAAGAAAAAAGCGCCAAATCCGTGGGCTTACAAAACGCGCAGAACTTCTCCCAAAGGGGCGACAGCCCGAACTTGGTTGAAATCTCCAGCCACGGCAAGGCAAGCATTCGCGGCTTCGATTCTGTTGGCTCCGCCAAAATCACTCAAGGAAGAAGAAGACCAGTGGTTCTCCAGGTGATTTAAACCTTTACTGTTGCTGAGCTTGAATGCCAAGCCGATGTATTGGTTACTTTGATTCGGAATACATCAGATCATTTCGTTCAGCAAACCGAAATAAGCGATTCCTCAATAAATAAAAAGACCTCAGATCCAAATCATGTATCTGAGGTCTTTTTTGGGCTTTTCAAGTAAATCAGCCGAAAGCTTGGGTCGTCCTCAGGACTCAGGAGTAGTCTCTTCAGCGGTCGCTTCCCCCACTTCTACTTCGGTGGAATCAGAATCTACACCCTCATTCGTTTCGCCTGCAGAATCGGCTTCCGGCGCTGGTTCTGAACCATCTGAAGCTTCTTCAACAACTTCTGTATTCTCATTCTCACTCTCACTTTCAGAACCAGTCTCGCCCACAGCATCATCCTCAACTTGTGTCGGCTCCTCCTCTATCGTCACAGATTCAGCAGCAGCCTCCGCCGCGCTTTGCATGATTTCCTGCTTCTCTGCCGGAGTCGGTGGAGCCAACGGGTCCAGGTTCAGGTTAAGTCCAGGAATACCAGCGCCTGCTTCAGCGCCTAAACCAAAGTCAGTTGTTACTCCTGCTGCAGGCGTTGCCTCCTCTTCTTCTTCCTTAGGCTCAATCAGGTCCGAGCGTTGATTCAACAATTTATCAATCGTGTATTTGGAAACGAGATAAGTCCATCCTTCGACTTTTTTCTCTTTCGCCAGCTTTTCTTCCAAACGTTCTTTCTCCTCGGCGAACTCAGCATCTTTCGTCTCTTTTTCCTCATCCGTTTCCCCTTCTTCAGGTTCGCGTGTTTGAGGAATGTCAGCAGATACTTCAACCTGCACAGGGTAGTTACCTTCGGTGTTCGGTTCTCCGACTTTGACTCTATATTGGAAACCTTCAAAGGTGTCCAGCGATGCCACAGTCGGGGAAGACATCAAGTCAGCGCCCTCGGAGTCGGGAACATAAATGTCATTGAAGGATGGAGATGACAGCAGATACGAATATCCAGACAGCTTGGAAGTGGCGACCTGTTCATCAGGACCAACGCCGCCATCAAGTTCAAATTTACCGGTCTCTGTGGCACGGGAGAGAGTCCAGTTTGGGTTATCCCCGGCAGGATTGACTGACACCGATTTCAACTTCGCCACCTTGACGAAATCTTTGTTCACCCACTCTCCCAGATCTACCGAGACATCTGACAAAGGATCAGAAATCACCAGCGCCTTGTCTTCCCGGTCCGAAACCATGACATAGCGTCCGGCGGGATAACTGGCTGGACCACCAAACTGCGCTCCTGCAGATTCACGCATCTGTTCTTTGCCGAGCAGTATGGATTTGAGTTCTTTTCCGGATTCATCCTGCAACGACAGTACAGTTCCGGCTTTCTCCGGATCCTC
The DNA here is from genome assembly GCA_030432175.1 of Verrucomicrobiia bacterium. GTDB lineage: Bacteria > Verrucomicrobiota > Verrucomicrobiia > Limisphaerales > JAUIHU01 > JAUIHU01. The sequence continues at coordinate 22,798 of JAUIHU010000003.1, forward strand.
AGCTTCAGAAGGTTTCTGGAGCTGGAGTCGTCCAAACTGAGATGGTCCGATTGTCGGTTCCTGTGTGACTTTTAATTCAGCCAGTTTAATCAGGAAATCACCCAGCTTTTTAAAATCAGCCGGGTAACCACCCCGAGCGGGCACAGTCCAGACATCTCCGGTTTTCTTCAGCTGAACTGTTGTGTCCGCGTCGGTGATTTCAATTTGAGCCACCTGGTTGACATCGAAATCTCCCAGCAACTCCTTGCCCATCAATCCGGAAGACCCGGAGGTCCACCCTGCATTTTGTCGGGATTTGATGAACAGTCCCAGGGCGCCAATGACGACGCCGACAATCAATAATGTCGTTAACTGTTTGCGATTCATCGTGCTGCCACCTTTTTACGTTTGATCACTGCCAGAACGATACCCACTGCAATGACCAGCAGTGGCACTCCGGCGATGTTATAAAGTTTTAAACTGTTTTCGAGAGATTCAATTTCGCTGCGAAGGTTTTTCTGTTCCTCACGCAAATCCAATCGAACCTGCCGTTCTTTCTCTCTGAATTGCTCAATCTCAGCCACCTGCTCTGGAGAGCGAATGAACCGTTGGTTATCGTCCCCACTGGTTTGCTGCAATTCTCTCAAGCGAGCCTGTGTATCAGCCAGATCCTGCTCAAGTTCTTTCAACTTGCTGCGATATCGAGCTTCGGCTGCTTCCCGACGTTTGTTG
>JAUIHU010000487.1 GCA_030432175.1 Verrucomicrobiia bacterium
CCAACTGCAATGGTCCCTCAGTTGACGAAGAAGGCAATTTGTTGCTATGATTCGTGTTTGTCCGACTCAATTCCAAACCAGAGACTCTCTCCTTCCTTTTTCAAATCAATCAAAGCAGTGACTATATTTCCCTGATCATCAGAAATGAAAGGCTTTCTTCCAGACACCTTGAATCCTTTTCCCAACCCGTCTGTGGCTCCAATGGATTCACCTGGGTTGTCAGCCCGTTCCAGAACGGAATTTGGATAAAATTTCTCAACATGAACATCAAATGGCAACTCATCCAGTCGGAAAATTTTCCCAGTTGAAAGCTGACCTTCAGAGATGCTGACTACCTGATCCAATTCATCATCGTGACTGGTTATGAATACCAGCTCGGTCAGGCGTTCGTTGATCGAGTAATTCTTTGATTCCTGTTCATTCAGCAGCATTCTGGTTTCCACTTGGAATACTGAGGTTAATAATCCACCTATCAGTAGCATAATCAGCCCGAAATGAATCAGCCAAAGTCCAATCTTCTTTATCGTAAACTTGAACCGCGTAAAATGAGCTGCAATGAGGTTTACAATCAGGACCGTCCCTATCAGATAACCTCCAGGGAAAACAGGAACTTTTGCTCCTCCTTCTGAAATTGGCATCCAAATCCAGAATGTATTGAAATAGGTGTCCATCACGTAAAAGATCCCCGCTTTGCTTTGCGCCAATGTTCCGAAGAATATCAGAACCATTGAAGCTGCCAGTGTGACAATCGTTAACCGAATGGATGATAAAAATTTGATTATTTTCTTATTCACTTGGAAATCCGGGCTGCTAATCCAAAAGGCTTTTTTGAATTTCTATGCTTTAATTCCTGATCGCTGACAGAAGGTAAAAAGTCAGGAAAAAGTTTAGTGATCGTGATCAGTACCGTCGTGGAATGAAGCCAGAAACTCAACAAACGCTTCTTTTTGCGCCTCCAGCAATTCCGCCGGCCCTTTGGCTTTCACAAACCATGTTTGCCCTTGAAATGGAAAGATTGCTGCAAGCACCCGTTGCTTGAACTTGTCATCAATCAAAGCTTCTTCACTGACCATGTCGATTATTTTCATGGGGCCCATCTGCGTCTCCAATTCCATCACCACCTCGTCCAGGTCAGCTTCTGTGATTTCCGGAAGCATTACATCCTGTCGTCTCCAGCGGTTAATATTGGAAACAAGTCCACCTGCTGGACCAGATAAAGGAATAATAGAAACATCGGCGCTGGATCCTTCCGGCCCTTCAATAGTGAAACTGCCCATCCGCATTCCGGTAGCCTGCTTTTCAGTCCAGGAGCCTGGACTATTCCAATGAATCGGGCTTTGATTGCCTGAAGTTGCCGCAGGGGATTCCTGTGTCAGACCGGGCATGGATCCCATATTAGCGAAAGGGGCTGAGGAGTCGGTGGGATTTGTTTCTTTCGAGATACGGTAGACCTGAATTTCATTTTCTCCGCCACATCCAACCAGGAGCCAGGTGACAGCGAATCCAGAAAACCAGAACGATTTGTGAAAAAATCCCTCTGGCAAGCGAAAAAATCGAATAGTTCTGGAGCTTTTAGCGCTCTTATTTTGAATCAGCTGGTTCTCAGCAAAAATCTCTGCTCTCATTCTCTTAGATTGGACTATCAAAGCATGTGAAAAACTCATTTTTTCTCATCTGTCGGCCCGTTTTTGATCAGTTGCGTAATTTCCATAAGGCTATGGCGTTCTGGATAAAAAGCAAGAGCGCTTGTTGTTTGAAGGTAGAAAAAAACCTGCCACAGACATAGCCAGGGCAGGTTGGGGTAATTCCTCAATTTAGAATTAAAAAGGTACGCCTCAGGGAAACGAAGTCTTGTAAATAACCTCATCCTCAGGCGTTTTAGGCTTTTTTGGCGGGAAAAACTTTTTCACCAGCTTATCGGATGGAGGAGGTGACATCAGGGATCCAATGATCAAACAAAGTGTTGAAACCAAAACCATCAATGCTACCGGCATCATGCCAAAAACCAGAAACTCACGATTTTTTCCAAAACCAGACATAGCAAACAGAATCAGCCATGTAGCGGCTGCTCCGATAATACAGGCGTAAGCGCCTTGTTTGGTCGCTCTCTTCCAGTAAAGAGATCCAACAACCAAAGGAAACAAACTGGAAAACCCACTGAAGCACCAGATTGCCAGAGTGAAAACCCCCCGGGTGCCTTGAAGTCCCAGAGCAATGAAATACGTCACAGCGACAATCACGATGACGAACATTCTGCCGACGAGCACTCTCTGTTTGTCTGTCATTTTTTCATGACCAAAATAGTGCCCATAAATATCATTGGTAAAGATACTGCCGATACAAAGGAATTGAGAATCCAGGCTGGACATAATCGCAGCCAGAATACCAGCTGTTAAGAATCCTCCCAGAACTGGCCCAGCCAGTTTACCAACCATGATGCCAAGGACAGCATTCGGATTAGCTCCTGGCGGCACCAACATCTTTCCATCCACAACAGCTGAAGTAGCCCAGGCTCCCAGAAGCACGCAAGGAACCCAAACAGCAAAAATTAAAAGCGGATGCGCAACAACAGATAATCTAAATGCTTTGGCAGATTTTGCCGTCAGCCAGTGCTGAAACAGGTGAGGAAACATTCCGACACTCAAAGGAATAAACAAGTAAGTCAAAAACGCTAATTGAGTAACGCCATGTGGTTTTTTGGGCCGGGTGATCTCGGCTTTTTCTTCTTCGGTGGAAGCTTCTGCTATTCTCCTTTCGTAGTCTTCCATGGCAGTTTCATAGCGTTGTTGATCATCCGGGTGAACTGAACGTTGAAGCTTGGTTGGATTTTTATCGATGACCATTTGTGTGGCGTTCACCGGACCTCCTAATTTGGAAGCAATCAGTGAAAAAGTAATAATACCAAGGATCAGAAAGACGATGGTTTGGAAGGCATTGGCCCATGCGGTTCCTCGAACACCGCCAAAAAATACATACAACAACACCACGACGCAGATTCCACCGGCCCCAAGCCAGTAAGGAACTCCCCCTGCTGTTTCAGAAAACACCTCCTTAAATGCGCCCTTGGTGATGGTTTGAATCACTGTTCCGGAAGACATCACACCAATCAAAAGGTATGGAATAACCAGTCCCACCAGAATTGGGAATAAAACCAATCCAATCTTGTCAGAATCAAATCGATCCCGGAAAAATTGAATCTGAGTGACATATCCGAATCTCTTTCCAAGAGTCCAGAGTTTAATCCCTACCACGAAAAAACAAACGGAGTGAATGATTCCGGATGAAGAAGCCATTTTCCCGTACACACCGATCCCGGCCTGGTAGGATTCCCCCGTGGATCCTACCAGAGCAAAAGCCGTCATGGTGGTGCCAAACAGAGACATCAAAAGCAAAAAAGATCCAATTCCGCGAGACGCCAGAAAGAAATCTGCGGCAGTGCCTTTGAAAAGCCGACTACTGAAGATTCCGAGACCCAACAACAGCGCCAGGTAGCAAGATATTATTATCAGCGGTTCCATATGAATATGTTAATTAACTGTGATAAAAATTTTAAATTGTTAGTCAGTGAGCATCTGAACTGGTTTGATCGGAGTTTCCTTCTTCACTGGTTAGTTCCTCCTCAACGTCATCAACGCCTTCCGGCCAGCAATACTTGATGGCAAGGAACCAGAAGAATCCCGCCAGCAGAGAGATCATGGCGTGATATGCCAAACCGATGGGAATAAAACCAAAGATGAGTGGTTCGTAAGTATCCCAAAACCAAAAATCCTGGTGCAGCAGGGTGAGTAATACAATCAGCCCAATGACCAGCCACTTTAAAAACTGCTTGGTATTTGCGTTCATGAATCAGATGCTCTTTCCTGGTATTTCAACCAGACTTTGTTTTATCACAGACGTTGAAAACGCTGTGGTTTCGCCAAGAGAAAGCGTTCAGTCGCCCGCCATTTTATATTTCACTCATTTTCTTCAGGTGGATTGATTGATCTCCTGAACGTAATACAAAAATACCGTATTGAGAGCGGGCCTACCTCAATACGGTTTGTTTTTATCAGGAATAAGATTTGATTTCAATGGAAGGTTACAGGTTCCTGCTCACGGGAAAATCCCGGACTGATCAGGATTTCAGTTAAGCATTCTGCTTCTGCTCATTGGCGAAGTCTTCCATGCTGACTTCTTCCACGGTCGCA
>JAUIHU010000488.1 GCA_030432175.1 Verrucomicrobiia bacterium
GTGGTTTCAGAGATCAATCCGCAGAGTTTGAAAAGCTTGATGCAGTCGTGCTGGGCGCATCAATTCTGGATACCGCGTCTAAGGCGAAATTCGCGGGTAAACATGATTTGAATTTTCCGTTGCTGGCTGATGAGGATTGTGCTGTGGCAACCAAATATGGTGTGTGGATCGAAAAATCAATGTATGGGAAGAAATACATGGGAATCAATCGTGAAACCTTTGTGATTGATCCCAATGGTAAAGTAGCTAGCCACTGGCCCAAAGCAAAAGGCGTCGAAGCTCATAGTGAAGAGGTCCTGACCTGGATTAAAGATCAGTCCTAGGTCTGTTTGCTGCGAAGAATTCTTATCAACAGATTGCTCAGATTTCCACAGAGACAGCCGGGGATTCTTTCATACCATCTGCGGACATCTGCGGTCATCTGTGTAATCTGTGGTTAGTTTCAGCTACTTGACACATTACCGGGCTCCGGTACATTGCGTTTCGAATGTCTAAACGCTCCGATAAAAGGGTCATCCGCATCCGCGGAGTACGCCAGAACAATTTGAAGAACTTCGATCTCGACTTGCCGACAGGGAAGCTGATTGTGGTCACGGGGCCAAGTGGTTCCGGCAAGAGTTCACTGGCATTTGAGACGCTTTTCGCCGAAGGACAGCGACGATATATCGAGACTTTCTCGCCTTACGCCCGCCAGTTTTTCGACCGCATGGATAAACCAGCGGTGGATTCGATAGAAGGGATTCCTCCGTCCATTGCAATAGAACAACGCAATGCTGTCAAAACCACTCGGTCCACGATCGGAACCATGACCGAGATTTGCGATTACGCCAAAGCGATCTGGCCAAAGATTTCAACCCTTTATTGTTCGGGGTGTGGACGTGAGGTTCGCCGCGATACCCCGCAATCGATATGGACCTCAATAATCAAGGGAGAGGTCAACATCGCTCAGGAGGCCCTCAGCGCCAAATCCGCTCGGCGTAAATCATCCAAAAAACCTGCCTCAGCTTCTGGTAAAAGCAGAAAATCCCGTCCATCTAAAGCCACCTCTCAACCCACCGGAGCAGTAACTCAGATTCAGGAAGGTTCCACTCTACTCATCACATTCAATCTTGCGCTTTCGGACAAACTTTCGATTAAGGATTCTGTCGATCTTATCCAAAAACAGGGTTACCAACGCATCTGGATAAACGATGAGGTGATTCGACTGGACGAATGGAGTCCTCCGAAAACTAAAAAATCGCTGAAATCTCTTTCGATTGTTCAGGATCGAATCCGCATTGAACCAGATTCGAGAGCCAGGTTTGTAGAAGCTTGTGAACAGGCCTACCACTTTGGCAAAGGACGGCTCAACATCATCCTGGCTGACGATCAACGGCAATTTCCTGAGTCGAACACTATTCCATTCTCCAACAAATATCACTGCGCGGAATGCGATCGGGATTTTCGTGAACCCTCCCCGGCTTTATTCAGTTTCAATCATCCATTAGGCGCCTGTCCAACCTGCCGCGGGTTTGGTCGGGTGATTTCATTGGATTATGAATCTGCAATCCCGGACCACTCCCTGTCGCTGGCAGAGGGCGCTGTTAAACCCTGGCGCACAGGTGTTTCAGCCGAATGCCAACATGATTTGATGTCGGCTTGCAGAAAAGAAGGGATCCCGGTGGATGTCCCATATGAAGAACTGGATGAAAACATTCAGGATTGGGTGATGTTTGGAGAACCAGGTTATGGAACCAGTCGTGACAAGAGCTGGCCTCACGCCTGGTATGGCGTGAAAGGCTACTTCGACTGGTTGGAATCCAAATCCTACAAAATGCACGTACGCGTGCAGTTGTCTCGATACCGCATTTATCAAACCTGTCCCGATTGCCAGGGGAACCGATTTCAGCCAAACACTTTGTGCTACCTGGCCGAGGCCGGGAAAGGTCATAGATTTCATCTAGCTGACTTTTACAAAATGTCAGTTCGTGACGCTTTGGCCTGGATCAAAAAGCAGGCGACTCCCTATCTCAATAAAGGGTTTGATCCGATCGGAGTCGCCATGACCGAAGTATTGAATCGTCTGAAGTACCTCGACCAGGTCGGACTCGGCTATCTGACCCTAGACCGCCCATCGCGCACCCTGTCCGGAGGGGAAACGGAACGAGTGACATTGACATCGTGCCTTGGATCCCGCCTGGTCAACACACTCTTTGTTTTAGATGAACCCAGTGTTGGGCTTCATCCCAGAGATACCGAACGCCTGATACGCGTCCTGGAAGACCTGCGAGACTTAAACAACACCGTTGTAGTCGTAGAGCATGAAGCATCCGTTATTCGGGCGGCGGACCAAATCGTTGACATCGGACCAGGCAAAGGGGAGCAGGGGGGAAATCTAGTCTTTCAGGGTAATTTCAGCGAAGTCCTGGAATGTGAAACCTCTCTTACCGGCGATTATTTGAGTGGCAGAAAAATCATTCCTACACCTGAACGTCGCCCTGTTATTGATGGAGACAGAAAAAAGGTCCCGTTTCTCCAATTGACCAACGTCAACAAGCATAACCTGCAAGGAATCGACGTTCACATTCCACTCGGAAGATTTGTCTGTATCACGGGTGTCAGCGGGTCTGGTAAAACCACACTGGCTCGAGAAGCGCTTTATCCGGCGCTCAAAGCCAAACTCGAAGACCTTTCAGAAACCGTCGATGACTCGAATGATCTCGACGAAAGTAAGGAATCTGAATTGGCAGAATCTCAAACCGCCTACCGATCGAAGTCGATGCGACTCACCGGTCACGAGTCATTGGCCGGTGTCGCGATGGTGGATCAATCCATTTTAGGTAAAACGCCGAGATCCAACGCTGCACTTTACGTCGGAGCATTCGAACCGATCCGCAAACTTTTCGCCGCCAGTCGGGACGCCAAAAGCATGGGCCTCACTGCCGGTTCTTTCAGTTTCAATGCGACAGCAGGACAATGCGAACGCTGTCGGGGTGTTGGATTTGAAAAAATCGAGATGCAGTTCCTGAGCGACGTTTTTATTAAATGTCCAGACTGCGACGGCAAACGATACCGGCCTCACGTTTTGAAAGCGCGGTTGCGCCCGAAAGAAGGAGCCGCCGGTTGGACGATTGCTGAAATGCTCGACGCGACAGTCTCAGAAGCGATTGAGTTTCTGTGCCAGTTCACCGTGGCTGACAAGCTGGCTTTCGTCGCAGCAGATCGACTCAATCTGCTAAAAGAAGTAGGTTTGGGATATCTCAAGCTTGGCCAACCACTGAATACATTGTCCGGCGGTGAAAGCCAACGGTTGAAACTTGTTAAACGACTCGCTGATTTTTCGGAATCTACGCCCAAGACCTCGTCCCGCCGACGCGGCGTCCGACCGGTCAGTGTCAGTTACCAAAGTCAAACCCGAGGTTCTTTCTTTATTTTTGATGAACCAACCACTGGACTGCATTTTGATGACACCCGGATCCTGGTACAGGTATTTCAACGGCTCGTCGACGCTGGGCATACCGTTGTAGTGATCGAACACAACATGGATGTGATCAGCAGCGCGGACTGGATCATTGACCTCGGACCTGATGCAGGTGACCGGGGCGGACAAGTAGTAGGCGCAGGAACTCCGGAACATTTGGCCTTTGAGACTGAAACACATACAGGCAAAGCGCTACTCAAAGAATGGGAAGACCGAGAGAAACTCAAAAGTTCCCCAAACGCTTTACGAATTAGAAATGGCTATCTCCGATTGGACCCGGCGAATAAAAGCTGATACAAACAGGCATTGAAAAACATGGAATTTGAATTTGATTCGATAGAATCCGTAGTCGCAGATATTCGCGTGGGCAAAATGGTGATCGTCGTTGATGATGCTGACCGAGAGAATGAAGGTGATTTAATCATGGCTGCTCAGCATGCGACCCCGGAAGCAGTCAACTTCATGATTATGAAGGGAAGGGGACTGGTTTGCGCTCCGACTACAGCGGAACGACTCCGGCAGTTGGGTATTGAAGAAATGGTCAGTCAGAACCGGGATTCCTTCAAAACCGACTTCCAGGTCAGTGTCGATGCCACGCATGGAGTGACCACCGGTATCAGCGCTCCTGATCGAGCCAAGACCTTGTTGACACTCGCTGACCCAACCACCACAGCTGCGGATTTGACCCGACCAGGGCATATTTTCCCTCTTCGAGCCAAGACCGG
>JAUIHU010000489.1 GCA_030432175.1 Verrucomicrobiia bacterium
TGAGTGGCAGGTTTAAACAAAAATTTCCAGCCTCTTTCTTTTAGTTTTCCATTTCCTATGGGATGCCTGTGGAAGTAACCATTGATTTTTATAAATATTTTTTTTCGTCTGAAGACCATTGTCTTGAACGCATTGGTTTTCAGACAATCTACGAATAGATTAATCACGAATTTTTTTCATTTTTTAAGAGTTAGGGTCAGTTCATGTATTGGACTGTGCGTCTTGGCGGAGTAGATGTTGGTCTTTATAAGACGCAACTCCTACAAAGTTGTGGTATATTGAAGACATTACCCATTGTAGCGAGCGGCGCGCAACGCTGGGCTTCGTTGCAGGATCCCGTCGGGATTCAACCCTCATCGCTTCCATTTTCAACGGTGATGGATCATTTCCATTCGGCTCACTACATTAGCATCGGTTTTAATGACAGTAGGACATCCATCTCGGCGCTTGGTTTTGCGTGCGAACCAAAGTTAAACGCAAAGTTTATCCAGCAAATTTTTTCTTTTTATCAGCTCCAATTTTGACACAAGTTAAACAATGAAACGTTCAGATCAATACCATAAGTGGGTGGAATGGAGTGAACAGGATCATGTTTACATCGGCAAATGTCCTGACTTGATCACTGGGATACACGGGGATGACCCAATACAACTTTATAGTGATTTATGCTCCGTTGTCGAAGAGGTATTAGAGGAATTGGAGAATTATGGTCGACCAATTCCAAGTCCTAAAACTCGACCCATGATGAAAATCGCTTAGGGCTTTTTATACCGAAACTCACGCCAGTAATTGCGGGATCACTTTCCCGTGCACGTCCGTCAGTCTCCGATCGATGCCATTGTGCCGGACGGTCAGTCTTTCATGCTCAATCCCCAACAAATGCAGGATCGTGGCGTGGATGTCGTAAACCTGCGTAGGATTACTGCGGTCTAATGGTTTGTAGCCCCACTGATCGCTCGGTCCGTATGTCACGCCGCCTCGGATCCCTCCGCCGGCCAGCCAGTTGGTGAAGACGTACGGATTGTGGTCGCGTCCTTTGGATCCCTGAGAGGATGGCATGCGTCCGAATTCTGTGGTCCAGAGCACGATGGTGTCGTCGAGCATGCCGCGTTGTTCGAGGTCTTTGAGAAGCGCCGCAGCGCCAGTGGCCATGCCGATGCTGAGCGGACCATGATCCCGCTTGATGTCTTCATGCGAGTCCCAGTTCCTTCTCGGAAACCCGTTGTCGTTTCCGGACCAGATTTGCACAAATCGCACCCCGCGTTCCAACAGCCGCCGGGCAATCAGACATTTGCGTCCGAAGTAATCGGTTTCCTCAATCGGATTGATCTCTGAGTCAAATGTCTGTTTGCCATGATCCAGTCCGTACATCTTCAGGATATAGTCCGGTTCTTTGGAAATATCCAACGCCTCGGGCGCGGTGAGTTGCATGCGTCCGGCAAGTTCATAGGATCGAATCCGGGCTTCGAGTCGGGCGTCGCCTTCTCTGGATCGACTGTGCCGCTGGTTCAGTGTTTGTAAGAGATCCAGACTGTCGGACTCGCTTTGGTCATTGATGAAATCGTTGTCCGGCGGAAACAAATCAGCAATCGGATTTTCGCGTCCGGGAAAAATGACGGTGCCCTGGTGCTCCGTTGGCAGGAAAGCGGAATCCCAGTTCTTGGGTCCGTTGGAGGCATACCCCCGATGATCCGGCAACACCACAAAGGTCGGCAGGTTTTCATTCATGCTACCCAAAGCATAGCTCACCCAACTGCCCACACCCGGAAATCCCGGCAGTTGAAATCCGGTTGCCTGCAAATAAGTCGCCATGCTGTGCACTCCGGTTTTGCCCACCATGTTGTGAACAAATGCCATCATATCCACCACATCTCCCAACGGCGCCACGACATCACTGAGCATCTTCCCGCATTGCCCATACGGCTTAAAATCCCACACCGGCGCCATCCACGGTCCGAGTCCGTTCTGAAAGGCTTCCACGTGTTCCCCAAAATCGGATTCCTTCCCGTTGTACTTGATCAGGTCCGGCTTGTAATCAAACAGATCAATGTGACTCGCCGCGCCGCCCATGAACATCTGCACCACGCGTTTGGCTTTGGGTGGATGATGCAGTTTGCCGCTGAGAACTCCCCCACCAGAGCCATGCAGCGTCGCCACTCCGGCGTTCAGCGCTTCCTGTCCGAGCAAGTAAGAAAGAGCCACACCGCCCAGCCCGCCTCCGGACTGCCACAGGAACTCCCGACGGGACAACGCCCGTGGCTTTCTCGCTTTCTGATGCCAGGGTGATTTGTTCTTCATAAAAATGTCTTTCTCAGTCGATGTAGATAAATTCGTTGAGGTTCAGCAAAGCGCGGCAAACGTTTTCGAGTCCGTGCTTCTCCGCATGCCGGGTCAATGCCTGTAGTTCTTCCGCGTCCGGCGCCCGGCTGAGCGCGAGTTGAAAGGCGCGTTCCACCTGCGCTTCGACTCCCTCCTTCTCACCCCGAACGCGTTCAGCAAAGTAGTCCGCCATCGCCACCATGAACTTGTTATTCATCAACGCCAAGGCCTGCAACGGAGTTAGTGTTTCATCGCGCTTGGCCACGGTCATGGACGGATCCGCACAGTCGAGCGCTGACATGAAGGGTTGCGGTTGTGATCGAACCAGAAACCGGTAGATCGTGCGACGGTGCGTCGTCGGGTCGGTCGGATCGTGCAGGTGGTATTCGTAATGCGGGGAGTGTTCCGGCTTCTCGACGACAAAGTTCTGAAAGGCCGGTCCGTACATTTTGCGGTCGAGCTTTCCACTGACCACCAGCGCCGCGTCCCGGATCGCTTCCGCTTCGAGTCGCTTGCGGTTCATTCGCCAGAGGTACAGGTTGCTGGCGTCGATTTCCGCGTAAGCGGGATTGGAGGTTGAAGATTGGCGATAAGTGGCGCTGTTCAGGATCAGGCGGTGCAGGTCTTTAATGGATTGCCCGTTGTCACGAAAATTAGCCGCCATCCAGTCCAGGAGTTGCGGATGGGTTGGGAGTTTCCCCATGCGACCGAAGTCGTTCGGCGTGTCAACGATCCCGGCGCCGAAATGGTATTGCCAGACGCGGTTCACTATGGATCGCCAGGTCAATGGATTGTTGCGGTCAGTGATCCAGTTCGCCAACGCCATCCGTCGGATCCCCTCATTGTGCTCCTCCGGCAGATCAAACCACTTCCGCAAGCGCGGCAACACATCCAGCGCACGCGGCTCCACAATATCCCCCGGACTTAATATATTCCCCCGATGTAAAACCCGAATCTCTCTTGGCTTCCCACCATCCGGTCCAGTGCCTCTGAAGTTTCCGCTCCCGTTGTGAACCGTCCCGGCATACACACGTTTTTGTTCCGGCAATTCTTCCAGCGAAAACTCGACAGACTGCAATTCCATTTCACTTTCCGCCAGGCGCCGCAATGTTTCTGCGGGAACCGTTTCTTGCAGCAACTGCTCGCGGGCCAACCTCATTTGTTCCAACTCTTCAGGCGGTGTACTCTGACCGGGAAAAATGCCGTCCACGAGATTCTGTTTCTCCCAGCGCGCAGGCGCTTCAATGGAATCCAATGCGGTCACTTCCTTGCCCAATGCGACGTTCTCTCCATTGACACTCCACGCCTGTAATTCAGACATTGCCAGAATGTAGTCGTCCATGCGTGTCGCCAGCTTGGTTGCTGTGAGACGGATGTATTGGAATGAACCGGTTTCAAACTCGACTTCAACCGGCTCGATCCCTGGATTGGTGAAATCTTCTCCCTCGTAATCTGCCAAAACTCGAACCCCGCATTCAAACTCTGCGTCATTCGATCCTTCCACCCGGAATCTGATAGGAAATCCAAACCCCGCTCCTATTCCGTTAAAATCATCATAACATCCAGCCAGTGTGACACGGTTCAATGGATACGATTTCCCCAGATTCACCTGCACCCACTTCACAGTCTCCGGATTGCTCGCAATCTGACTGTGGTAACCATACTCCGGACGCGCTGTCGGACTGCCTTTCTCACTGGCTTGCTTGATTTGATCATCCAACTCCGCCAGCGCCTCGCCTCCCGCTTCCTGAATGGACTTTTTCAACTCAGTGATTTGCCCCGTCAGTTGTTTTTTCTCGAATTCCAACCGCTCTCGCATCCGCGCGACTTGCGGGTCGGTGTCGTCAGAGCGATCCGCCCGAT
>JAUIHU010000490.1 GCA_030432175.1 Verrucomicrobiia bacterium
GCTGGAGCTAGGCCAGCCGTGGAAGTACAAAACTGGAGAGCCTTCAGGAGAGCCAAACTCCATCAGGCTTAGATTGAATTCCGGAGTTAGCTGAATATTTTGCAAATCGCATGGCTCTCTGGACACGATAATCTAAAATCTTCCTGCGCCGCATGATTGTCAAGAGCTTGCAATAGAATCCTGCATGGATCTCCCTATTGTCTGAAAGCCTTGAGAAGGGAGGGAATCACTTGTTTTTTTCGCGAAACACAATCTTTCCAGACTCGGGCATTGTCCATTTTGACATCTTCAACCAGAGCCGGATTCCACGCATTCAGGGCTTTTTCCAAATAGGGAGAGTTGGATTCAGCGCTAACCAACCAGAGAGTCCTGCTCGTCAAGACGTCGGTGATCATCAGGCCAATAAAGAACCAACTTTTATTTTCGCGCTTCTCCTGCATGATTCCGAGAAATTTTTCAATCAATTCAGGATTACTAAATGCTCGATTCAAATCCACAGTCTCCAGTTGAGCAACGCCAAATGTCTGATTGTTGACTACAAAACTTTTAAGATCCTTCGTGAGTAAAATTTCTGGGGGACGGGTCAGTAATTCATCGTTTTGTTCCAGAGTTTGTAATCCAAAATCTTTCAGATCCAGATCAGCTATCTCTGCCATCCTTGCCGCAATTCGGCGATCTGTTTCGGTTGTTGTCGGTGATGTCAGCAAAAGCGTGTCAGCGACAATGGCTCCTAAAAGTAACAATGCCTGTGCTCGAGACGGCGATACACTGAGTTCTTCAAATTTAAGCGCAACAATTGTCGCTGAACTTCCGAGAGGACGACAGTCAACTCGAACAGGCATTAAAGTCTCTAAATTACCAACACGGTGATGGTCAACGATTTCAAGGATGTCGGTATCTTCCACTCCATCCCCAGCCTGTACTTTTTCAAAATGATCTACGAGAATCAGCTTGCGCGGGGCTGCTTGCAAAATATCGCCATGAGAAAGCGCTCCGATGACTTGATTCCGATCATCCACAACCGGACAAGCATAGGGAACCCTTGACATGACTGTTTGCGCTTCATCGATACTCCAATCTGGATGAAGCGTTTCAAACTCAGCAACCATCAGGTTCCTCACAGGTATCGCCATGGAAAGTTGAGACGTCAACGCGAGCAAAGATCCTTCAAACTGAAAAATTCCAGGGCCACCTGATGCCGGCTCGTTTTTAATCAGTTGTTTCCATTGCTGGTCCAGAATGGTCTGAGCTGTAATAATGGCGCCAGCTTTTCTCAGCTCTGCTTCTTTCAATGAGTTCAGGTCTGCGCCACAAAGAAAAACGTCGCCCGGTTCGACCAACTCGGATTCCAGGCATAATTTTCCTTTGGGAGTTTGCTGAAGCGGTCGGATTTCCTGCAAATCGAGTCCGCGAATCAAATCGTCCATCTGGAACAACGCTCCCAGGAAATTTTCCATATTAAAATGGTAGAAATAATGCCCCATGGGAAGTCGATCGCTCAAAATACCATGGATTCGCATAGATTCATCTACGACCGGAACCACACTGAGCTGTCGCGAGGTGATGAGTCGGATCACATCTCCCAAAGTACTGTTCAAGTCCACTGTAATAGGCGGAGATTTGCATATATCCCTGACGCGCCATTTGAAATCCTCCTGCAATGGAGGCATTGGAATTCCTGACTGATCAAAAAGCCAGTTTGTTTGGCGGGATGCGGGTCCGAGTCGTATGGCTTGATACAATGGTGTTCCTGAATCTCCACCTGGAAGTTCATCCTTTGCTGGATGAAGAATGTTGAGTAATTCAGCGTAAACGTGAGCGGAGACAATAGAGTCAGTGTCCGGGTTTAAATGTCCACAAACCCAGATAGTTTGACTGAAGTTTGCTATTTGCTCACCCAATATATCAACTTTCATTCGCCAGGTTCTTGATTTCAGAAAGTAACTGGGTCGGACTGAACGGTTTATTTAAAAACGCTTCAGCTCCAGATTCTTCTGCTTCTTGTCGGGTCATCGAGTGACCTCTTGCTGTCAGCATGATGACAGGGATGGCTTGAGTTGCCGGGTCTTTTTTCAGCTGTGACAGAGCGGTTAATCCATCCATTTCAGACATCATGACATCCATCACAATCAGGTCAGGACCTTCTGAAGCGGCGATTGTGAGAGCTTCCCTTCCATTTTTGGCAGACTTGATTGTGTATCCTGCTCTCTTAAGATGAATCTCAATCAGCTTCCGCATATGAGGTTCGTCGTCTACTACTAAAATTGTCATTGCGTCGTTTTCTGTTCGCGCCTGATTCTTGTGGTTCTAAACGGTATTCCGATATGAATTAAAGGAAGGTTCGCTTAAGTTTGTGATAAAAATGCCAGCAGGAAAGTCTGATCGTCTGACAATGCTGCATCACCCTGAAAGTTATCGAGCTGATGCGACAGTTTTGATTTGAGTTCATCAGCAGAGTCAGCCTGGATGGAGCTGAATAGTCGTGTCAGGGTGTCGTCCTGAAAGAAATCTCCCTTGCTGTTTCTAGCCTCAGTCAATCCGTCTGTGTAGAGTAATATGCGTTGAATCCCATCTAATGTCATTGATTCGTCTTCAAATTTAGTGTCTGGCAAAATTCCAATAGGCATCCCCTCCGGAGCAAATTCTCTGACGTTTCCTTCAGCGTCACTGACCAGCAACGGACAATGTCCAGCATTCGCAGTGACCAACTTCCTGGATGATTGATCCAGATACACTAATTGAGCAGTGACAAACATGTCCACTGCTGAGAGTTCTTCATAGATCAACCGGTTGACTCGATCGAGCAATGCGGCGGGCGAATTCATCAGCTCTGGAGCCGCACGGAAAAGACTCCTTAAAATAGCGGCAAACATGGCCGCCGGAACTCCTTTTCCCATCACATCAGCGATCACTAACAAGGCGCGATTTTCATCGATATAGACCAAATCATAGAAATCTCCGCCAACTTGACGGGCGCTGTGGCTAAGTCCAGCAAACTCAAATCTCCCCGAATTTGGAAGCGCCTTCGGAAGCAATGACTTTTGGATGTTTGTAGCAATTTCCAACTCTCGGCTGACGAGTCTGGATCTCATTTGCTCTTCCTGAAATCTGGCGTTAACTATCTGGCTGGCCAGAAAATCTGAAAAAGTATGAACAACATTCGCCTGGGCCGCTGTGAAAGGAGCTTCTTGATCAGCTTTACCCAAAGTCAGCACACCAATTAAATGGTCCCCCATGAAAAATGGATGAGCCAATCCGATTGAGTTCTTCTTGCTGGCCCAGAGTGGGTCGCCCTGGATCAGTGGCCGATTGTTATCCAACCAAACATCCTGCCTCGTTAATGCGGCTTCTTGTTCAAGAAACAACGCCGAATCATCACAATTTTCCAGAGAAATGGGATCCAGTTGCAACGATTCATCGGAAGTTGCAAACACCACCAGCTCATCTGTTTCTGGTGGTTTCAAACGTAGAATGAACCATTGGCTGGATGTGATCTGGTTCAGATTTCCCAGTAGTTTCTTGGAAAAGACCTCCAGGCTGCTTGATTTACTTAATTCTCCACTGAATTTGAAAATAGCTGACAGACTTTCGTAGCAGGAACTCAAATCCTCTGACATATCGAGGATGATTTGTTCATTGGCGCTCAATTCTACTTCAAGTTCATCTATCCGGGATTGCAGTTCACTGGCACGGTCAGCGCCTTCTGAGTCATCGTCACCGGATTGAGTTTGTGGATCAGATGAAGTTGTAATCTCTCTGGCTCCGACAAACTTGCGCATGACCAGGCAGTTTTCGGAAAGCGCTCGAAGGTAACGAACCTCATCCATCAGCGAGTAAATAATATAAATGCCTCGACTGCTTTCCGATTCTTCCTCTTCTATACCAGTAACCAAACCTTTTTCAAAAATTCGGTCTACATCATCTTCTTCCGCATACGAACCACTTAAAGTCATCATACACAAGACCATAACCAGAATTAATAAGATTTTTTTCATTTATCAAACTCCTTCTGAGGCTATTTCATTATTCCGTCAGATAATATCCCAACTGCAGTGGCAAAGTAAAGCGATCTATTCCATTTTAGAATGGTTTTGTAGTTGGAATAAATTAAAAATGCTCTGTTTTTATCATCTTCAGGTTTTACTATTGAAGCTTTAAGATCGGAACGTTGGGGT
>JAUIHU010000491.1 GCA_030432175.1 Verrucomicrobiia bacterium
GTAAGCAGCGCATCCAGAAGGTGGCTAAGTTTGTCGCTGATCACTACCGCGAGAACGTCGAGCCGCTCGGCTACAAAGCCTTCCTGGTCGGCGTTGACCGCGAAGCTTGCGCTCACTACAAGAAAGCTCTCGATCAATTCCTCCCGCCCGAATACTCCGAAGTCGTTTACACCGGCGCCAACAACGACACCGCCCTGCTCAAGGAATTCCACCTCGATCCGAAGAAGGAACGACAGATCCGCAAGAGCTTCGGCAAACTCGATCAACAGCCCAAGATCCTGTTTGTCACCGAGAAACTGCTCACCGGCTTCGACGCGCCCGTACTCTACGCCATGTATCTCGACAAACCAATGCGCGACCATACGTTGCTGCAAGCCATCGCCCGGGTGAATCGCCCTTATGAAAACGAGGCGCAGCAAATGGTAAAACCCCCACGGCTTCGTCCTCGATTTTGTTGGCATTTTCGACAAACTGGAGAAAGCGCTGGCTTTTGATAGCGAAGAGATCAACGCTATCGTCAAGGATCTCAAGCTGCTCAAGATTTTGTTTCAAAACAAAATGGAGTCCAAAGCTCCACCCTATCTTGAACTGATCAAACGCAGCTTCAATGACAAGGACGTGGACGATCTGATTGAGCATTTCCGGGATCCCGAACGTCGCAAGGCCTTCTTCAAGGAATACAAAGAAATGGAGATGCTTTATGAGATTATCTCACCCGATGCATTCCTCAGGCCATTCATTGACAACTACCGAACATTGACTGCCATCTATAATGTAGTACGCAAGGCTTATACGAAAACGGTGATGGTGGATCGTGATTTTCAGCGCAAGACCGCCATGCTGGTGCAGGAACACGTCGGAGCTTATACCTCACAAGACCCTTTGGACTTGGTTCGCTCTCTTCTTTGACACCCAAGATTATGATGTACCTTGGAATTAGACCACTGACATAACGTAGCTAGGAGAACGTAGCTCCAGCTGCGTTACGTCCACATAGGACGGAGCAGGAGCTCCATCCCTCCCAGGGGGCCACATCAGAAAACAATTTGGGTGTCAAAGAATTTCAGATTCCAGTCGAAGTCTTTCCAGCAATGTTTGCAACGCAATGCAATGGGCGGAGACTCGACTTTTCAATGAATAATCCGAGGAAGTTTCCAGGGTGTAATTCCTCAGGGAGATCTGGTGAGCAATCATGTAAATCGCTTCAGGCCATTCTTCTCTGAGTTCAATATTCTCTTCTGGGCGAATGATTCCTTGCTGAGCGGGCATTCCGTCAATCATCGCTCCTGATTCTACAGGAAATGTCCTGGCGACTTCCTCAATGACAAATTCAGCATGAGAAGGCAGTTTGCCGGGATTGACTTCATAGAGGTAAAAACCCTCGGATTCCCAGTCTTCATGAATGCAAATGGATGCCAAATAGTTGGGTGGATGGTTTTTCCGGGATTGAAACCATTGATGGTGGATCTGTGCTTCTGGTGTCTGCAGAGATTTATAATCCCGATTCAGGTCAATTCCAGTAGAGGTCAGCCTTGATCCGGAGTTCAGTCCCCAGGGGTTTAAGCAAGGAAAGATGTCGTAGTTCAGTCCCTCCGGCAGAGCTCCACTTTGCATACAACGCAGCAACGCCAGCGGTCCTGCCGGTTCATCCCCGTGGACACCGGATGAAATATATACCCAAGGTTGATCAGGTGAGGTTTTGCGTCTCAGCCAGAGTAACTCCAAGTTTGGGTGTCGAATTTTATCACCCAGCCAGGTGGCTGAGAATTCGAGTCGTCGGGCTGCTTTCAGAATTTCAACCAGATACCCGTCCACTGAATCCAGTTTCTCCCCCAGATAACCGTTCAAATTCCTGTTCAACCTGACAGGAAGGTCCGGTTTACTGGAGAGGGAGGATTCACTCATTTTGATGTTTTGGAGAATCCTTAAACCTGAATCACTGACAGACAGCTTCGGAAGCGTCCACTTCCACTGGTTGGAGATCCTCCTGATCAGCAAACCCGTGCTTGTCCCAATCCGGATCCAGTCCCAGATCCTGGATCATCTGCAGATCTTTCTCCACCGGCTGATTCAGAGTGGTCAGATAATTGCCAACCATCAAAGCGCTGGCTCCAGCTGCGAATATCATGCTTTGCAGGTCCCGCAGATTCACCGCTCTGCCACCGGCAATCATGATTTCCTGGCGAGGCAGGATAAATCGGAAACAGGCGATGGTTTGTAAAACTTCCATCGGCTGGATGCTTTTGTGATTCTGCAGAGGAGTGCCTTCAATCGGATTCAGGATATTGATCGGGACAACGTTAGCCCCCACCCTACGCAATTCCAGGGCCAGTTCACAACGGTCTTCACGGCTTTCTCCCATGCCAATGATCCCACCGGAGCAGATTTTGATTCCCGCCTTTTTCAGGTAATCAATGGTTTGAACCCGGTCCTCATAACTGTGGGTGTCACAGATTTTTGAGAAATAGGAAGGGGAGCTTTCCAAATTATGATTGTAACAGGCCAGACCAGCATCCTTGAGCTTGTCGGCCACTTTTTGCGATTGAATGATCCCCAGAGAAGCGTCCGGACGCACTTTGCCATCTTCGGAGAGTTCCTTGATCCGGTTGCAAACATCATCCAGCGCCGGTCCTTCGCTCAATCCTTTCCAGGCAGCGACCAGTCCAAGAGCTTGCACTCCGTTTCCTTTGGATTCACGGGCAGCCTCCATGATGGGCTCTGGTTCGATAAAATCATATCTTGGAGCGTCGGTGGAATAGGCAGCGGACTGGGAGCAGAAGTGACAATTTTCGGAGCAGCCACCTGCTTTGACATTCACAATTGAGCAAAGGTGGATTTTATTCCCCTTATAATGCTCACGAATGCGATTGGCCCACGCCATCAAGTCAAAGACGTCAGCAGTTTCAGTCAATCCAAACAAGAACAGCGCTTCGTCCCTGTTTAGAGTCTCGCCATTCAGAACTCGTTTCCCCAGTTCTGAAATCCGATCGTGATTTGAAACGTCAACCGCAACTTTCATTGAGATTGACATTCCAGAATATTTTTCAAATCGCAAGAAAAATTGATGAAAAACACGAGTCCATGTCTATGATTGAACCATTTATTTTGATTTCAGATGGTATTACACTTGCGGATTTTGCCGGGATTCTCATAGTTTAAGCCACAAATGGAATTAATTCATGACATCCACCTTCGTAAAAAAGAAAAAGCAAAACCTGCGATCTCCTTTGAATTCTTCCCTCCCAAAACTGAAGAAGGAGAGAATAATCTCTTTCAGAAAACAATTCCCGAACTTCTCAAACTGAATCCGGATTATTGCTCTGTGACTTATGGAGCAGGCGGTACAACCAGAGATAAGACACTGGAGATCGTTGAAAAAATCCAGAAAGATTTCAACTTGACCGCAATGTCTCATTTGACCTGCGTCAATGCGACGGTGGAAGAGGTTCGCGCTGTCATTTTGGACGCTCAATCACGCGGAATAAAAAATCTCCTGGCGCTACGTGGGGATCCTCCAGGGGGCAAAGGAGATTTTCAAGCGACTGAAGGAGGGATGGAGTATTCTTACCAACTGGTGCAGCTTATTAGGGAAATTGGTGGGTTCAGCATTGGTGTTGCAGGTTTTCCTGAAGGACATATTGCATGTAAAGAGGGCAAAGAAGTGGACTGGGAGCGATTGAAAAAGAAAATCGATTGTGGGGCTGATTTTGTTGTTACACAGCTCTTTTTCGATAATGAAGACTATTTCGTTTTTCGAGACCACTTACAAAAAAAACTCGGTGTCAATTGCCCGCTGATACCTGGAGTTCTCCCCATTCTCAACGCCAACCAAATCAAAAAGTTCACTGAACTTTGCGGAGCAGAAATGCCCAAAGCGCTTGTAGAGAAGTTGGATAAAATGGCGGATGATCCACAGGGCGTTAAAGAATTTGGTATTGAATACGCCACTCAACAGTGCCGGGAGTTACTGGATTCGGGTGTTCCAGGATTTCACTTCTATACTCTCAATAAATCTTATTCTACAGAGAAAATCATGAAAAACCTCTCTCTTGCTTAAAGCAAAGGGGGGCGATTAACAGTGGGTGGCAGAAAAATTTTCCAAGGCCTTTGGCTCTGGGGCATTGAGTAAGAGTCTTAATAAATCTTTTTGACACCCAAATTTTCAACCTCTTG